>JALYJG010000250.1 GCA_030775365.1 Pseudomonadota bacterium | reverse complement strand
CACTAATCCTTTGATTACAATGTCAGATAATCGCTTTCGCAGGGGCCACTCTTGCCCCGCTAGCGGATTTCTTCGCCGCGCGCCGGGGCTGGTGTGCGGCGCATAATCCACATGACGCCCAAGAGATCAAACAGGCCCTTCACAGCGCGGCCGACAAAATCCGATTTCGAAACGCCGTGGACACGCGGCCGATCATTGACGGGTGTGAAAATGGTTTCATGTCCATAGAGCTTAAATAATGCCGGCATAAACCGGTGCAACCCGTTAAAAAATGGCAGTTCGAGATAGGTGTTGCGATGGAAAACCTTGAGGCTGCAGCCGGTATCAGGGCAATCGTCGTGCAACAAAGTTTGGCGAATTTTATTAGCGAACCGGCTTGCGAGCCGCTTGCCCGTTGTATCTTTGCGGTTGACGCGAATACCACCCACGAGCACCTGGCGCTGCTTGCCCTTGGACCAGGCTAGGTCGAGAAGGCGCGGTGCATCAGCCGGATCGTTTTGCCGGTCGCCGTCGATCGTCAAGATCCAAGTCGCCCGGGAGCGACGAATGCCATTACGCAAGGCCCCGCTCATGCCAAGCCGCATTGGATGTTTAACGAAACGCACGCCGGGATGGGCCTTCATCACCTGCATCACTTCGTCGGCTGTCGCGTCACCGCTGCCATCGTCCACACAGATTATCTCAAAATTGTCCCCGACCGGTCCGTACCCTTTCAGCGCAGTCGTAAGTTCAAGGATCAGCGGAGCGACGTTTCCGGCTTCCTCGAATAAAGGAATGACAACAGACAAAGCGGGGGCAGAAGGAATATCCACGGGCGTCACGCCTGACCTCTTTTTCGCGCCGCTGTGACGATGGCGTCAACCGTAATGCCGAAATGTTTGTAAAGCTGCTCGGCCGGCGCTGATGCACCAAATCCTGTCATGCCAATGAAGACGCCGTCAGGGCCAAGGTAACGGTCCCACCCCTGCCGGATCCCGGCTTCGATAGCTAGGCGGCGAGCCGAGCCGAGAACGGCCGTGCGGTAGGCCTCGGGTTGAGCATCAAATAGTTCCCAGCAGGGCAAAGAGACGACGGCGGCGGCGATCCCCTCTTTTTGCAATTGCGCGCGCGCTTCGAGGGCCAAATGCACTTCGGAGCCCGTGGCGAGCAACGTAATTTGACGCTCACCTTCCGCTTCGGCCAGCACGTAGCCGCCCCGCGCCGCTTTGTTATCCTTGCTGTCCGATCGAACCGCCGGCACGGCCTGGCGCGTCAGCGACAAAAGGCTCGGCGCATGCGCCTGCTGCAAGGCGACTTCCCAACATTCCACCGTTTCCACGCCATCGCACGGCCGGAAGACCAGTAAATCCGGAATGGCGCGCAAAGCGGCCAGATGTTCGACCGGCTGGTGGGTCGGGCCGTCTTCGCCGAGACCGATGCTGTCATGCGTCATGACAAAAACAACTCTCTGACGCATGAGTGCGGCCAAGCGTATGGACGGGCGGCAATAATCGGCGAACTGCATAAAAGTGCCGCCATAGGGAATAATCCCGCCGTGGAGGGCCATGCCTGTCATCGCCGCGGCCATCGCGTGCTCACGTACGCCAAAATGGACGTAACGCCCAGCATAGCTGCCCGGAGCGATCGGGCCAAAATTCTTGACTTGCGTATTATTGGAGGGAGTCAGATCCGCCGAGCCACCGATCAGTTCCGGCGTTACCGGCAACAACGCCTCGAGCACGGCGCCCGAGGACTGACGCGTGGCGTGCTTGGGCTTGTCCTGCGCCAACTTCGCTTTCAATCCAGCCAAGGTCGCCGAAAGATTTGCGGGCAACACACCTTGCATGACGCGGTCGAACTCAGCCCTGTCCTTGGCCTCGGCATGCCGCTTTTGCCACGCCTGCGAAAGCAACCGCCCGGGCGAGCCGGTTTCGCGCCAGGCTGCCAGGACATCATCGGGAAGCGTGAAGGCCTCATGCGTCCATTTGAGGACCCCGCGAGCCGCCGCCACCTCTTCGGCCCCCAAGGGCGAGCCATGGCTGTCTTTAGTTCCCTGCTTCTTAGGCGCTCCGAAGCCGATGACGGTGTTGCACGCAATCAACGAAGGCTTATCCGTGACGTCCAGAGCCGCTTGCGTGGCCGAAGCGACAGCGGCTTGATCATGGCCGTCGACAGCTTGGACATGCCAATCATAGGCCCTGAACCGTGCCTGCACATCCTCTGTAAACGAGAGCGATGTGGGACCATCAATGGAGATTTTGTTGTCATCATAAAATATGATAAGCCGGCCAAGCTTGAGATGGCCCGCGAGAGAAGCGGCTTCGTGGCTGATGCCTTCCATGAGATCGCCGTCCGAAGCGATGACGAAGGTTCGGTGATCTACGAGATCGGTTCCAAAACGTGCATTCAAAATGCGCTCCGCCAGAGCGAAACCGACCGCATTGCTGATGCCTTGGCCCAAAGGCCCTGTCGTCGTCTCCACCCCGATGGCCACGTCGTGCTCTGGGTGACCGGGCGTGAGGCTGCCGAGCTGGCGGAATTTCTTGATCTCGTCCAAAGTCATTTTGCGGTAACCGCTCAGATAACCGAGCGCGTAAAGCAGCATCGAGCCGTGGCCGGCGGACAAAATGAACCGGTCGCGGTCCGGCCATTCGGGATTGAGCGGATCAAAGCGCAAAAACTTCGACCATAGAACAGTCGCAACGTCGGCCATGCCCATAGGCATACCGGGATGGCCGGACTTGGCCTGCTCGACAGCGTCCATCGAAAGGACTCGGATGGCGTTGGCCATGAGTGTCGGCATCAGGGATGCTTGGGAATCGGTTTCTGACATGGGTGTCCTGACGGCGGCGACAGAGCGGGGCATAAGACTGTCCTTACGAGCCTTTTAAGGACTCGGAAAATGCCGGAACGGGCGTCGCAACGCAACAGGTTCCTTGGCGCCTAATTTTCCTTGAGTTTAAGGGTCAGGCATTTGGCAGCACCGCCCGCCTTCATGTACTCAGACAGGGGAGTTA
>JALYJG010000249.1 GCA_030775365.1 Pseudomonadota bacterium | reverse complement strand
GCACAGTTTGGTTAACGCCGTCGATGTGTCGAAAAGCCGGCATCGGTCCTTTTCGTCCTTCCGTGATTTCCCGCTTGCCGCTATTGTTGGTGGTGCAAAGAGGATAGCGACACGTGTTTATTACCACCTGCGCGGGCGAACACGCTTGTGTTTGCTCAACTCTACCGGCCCATGAACCGTGTTTCGTTATCTTGGGTTGGGTTCTGCTGACCTTGTTCGCTAGCACTTCGCTTGTTTTCTTTGGGTGGAAGATACACGCCACATTTTTCAAAAGTCCTATGGCCGGCGAAAGCCCGACCAAAAGGCGGCAACGCCAAAGGACATTTTGGATAATCCTCTTTGCCGTAATTGCTACACAGCTATGCATCCGACTTCTGTTGCCCAAAGGTTAAGAACCGATAACATGCTTTCGGCCTAACAAAGTCAGGGCTCACGCAGTTCAACAACTCAGGCTTAAAATCCGCTGATGATTCCGCCATCTCCCCAACTTGAACCCCTCAAACAGCGCGAAGCCGAAATTAAAGCTCGCCTTTCCGAAATCGATGCCGAAGAAAATGCGATGCGCCGCCTTTATGAGGAGCGGTTTCCGCACTTCAGCGGTATTAAAGCCCATTGTTTCGATGGCCCAATGGAGAGGCGACCATTTTGTTCGTTCGAGAAGAAGGGGGCGAGCATAGCGCCCGCATTCAAAATGTTGAGCTAAGGCTGTGGCCTACAGGATATGAAATCAAGACATAGGACGAAGACATCATCGAAGATCCTTGTGATGATAACAAGCAAAGGTGTCGGGACGGCAAAGATGTGGGAAACTGCGATTGCCCCTACATTGTCATGGCTTCGGCGCAGGTCGGCAGCGATTACGCCAGCCATTATAGCGAGCCTTTCCCTACGTGGGATCAGCACTGCACCAGCGTCCGAAACCGTTTGCGGAAATATTTCAGGCAGTACAATCCAGCTGCGCTCGTGCTCGCGGATGCAACCTGGAATTTTCCTAAGTGAACATGGTTGTTCGCCGCCCCAAGTCAGCGCCTTCGACAGAGGCGCAGCGCACCAAGAATGAACAAGGACTGTGGCTTTGCCGGCGCCCCGGGGCACCCGGCGCTCTTGACGGGCCAGAGGTAACCATCGGCCAGCCTATGCCTCGGGCCACCTCGACCGCGTTGACAGGATAGGTGTTTTTCTTCATTAAGCCTTCTGATGCCGTCACGATCGCAACTTGTCGCGCGCCTTTGCGCTACCTTAATGCTTTGCGCCCTTCCTGCGCGCGCGCAGGAGCAGAACGATGGCACCTTGCATGTTCTGAGGCCGGTGATGCATGCCGAGCAAGAGGACGCGGAATTCTGTCTCGAATTTGATCACGACCTCGCGAGCGACCGTAACCGCGCGGCCTCGGTAATCAAACTCGAATCAAGCGGCAAGACGCTGCCTCTGCGCGCGCAAAATATCAGTACCGAAGGGGCGTTGCTTTGCCTGCAGTCGCTCGAACGTGGGCGCGAATACCGTGTGTCCGTGAACGGGTTGCGCGGCACCAAGAGCGAGAAGCTGGCCGGCACCTATAGCCTGACCTTTACACCCCCCGACCGCCAGCCCTCGCTCGCCTTTGCGGGCGATGCCGATGCGGGCGGCCTTCTGAGATGGGACGATGTGGATCCGGTTCTGCGTTCGGTGAACGTCCCGCACGTCCATCTGGAGCTGTTCAAGATCGCCAATCCCGCACTCATGGCGGCTGCCTGGCGCGACCGCGGGCAGACGGCGCTGGCCCCGTCAGAAAGCTCGACCTTTGCGCATGATCACGGCGAGAAGATTTGGAGCGGCGAGCTTGATATGCGGGCGGCACGTAACAAAAATCTCGAGCAGACAGTTGCACTGCGTGAGGCCTTGAAGGATTTGCGCGCGGGCCTTTATTTGATAACCGCTCGCGCCCCCGAGGCGAAAACCGAAACCGAGACCGGCACGGCCGGGCTTGCGGCGACAGGCGCGGCCTGGTTGCTGCGCTCGGATCTGCGGCTTGGTGCGTTGCGTGACAGTGCGGGCTTTTATGTCGTGGCGGAAAATGCGGCCGGCCTTGCCGCAGCTCCCAATATTCGCCTGATGATCGCCGATCAGAATGCGGAAATTCTGGCAGAGACAAGGAGCGATGCTCAAGGTCTGGGCTTTTTCGGACTGGGCGCGGATAAAAGAGCCGCGGCTTCGTTCATTATGGGGGTCGACGACACCGGCAACATTGATTTCGCCGATCTGTCAGGGCCGGGGGCCGTTCACTTTATGGCACCAAAAAATGAGGCGTTCGTGAAGACGGACAGACCTTTCTATGCGCCGGGCGACACGGCTTCGGTGACTTTGGCTCTGCGCAATGCCGCCCCCCATACCGGTGGCCCCGCTACTGGTGGTCCAGCTACCGATGAACCAGCTACCGGTGGTGGCGCCGTTCTGCCTTCGGGCACTTTCGTCCAGCTTATGCGGCCCGACGGTACGAGTTATGGGAGCGTGCCTCTGCCAGCAGGTGCTGCCGGCATGATCCGGCTCGATTTACCTGTACCCGCATCGGCAGGTGTCTGGTCGGTGCAGTGGCAGCAGGCCGATGGCGGCGTTCTGGCAAAGACTGCTCTGCACGTCACCTCCAATCCAGACGCGCCGCGCCTTGAGATGAGCGCCGACCGAGCCATCGTGCCTGTCGACGGCGCCGTGAATGTCGCATTAAAAAGCGTGACAGAAGATGGCCGCCCGGCGCCTTACGTGACGGGACGTCTCTTCGTCTCGTGGTTGTCGCCCGACAATATTTTCAAGGAGTGGAAGGGTTACGCCTTTGGCACCGGCAGTCAGAGCGCGGGCGACGTTAAGCCACTGGTCTCGTTTATCACGGACGAAAAAGGTGTTGTATCGCTTCATCTAAGTCTCGTGCCGCCATCCGATCATTTGCCGCTGCATAGCGCCCATCTGAGCGTCAAGAGCGACCCAGCCGCAGGGGCCGCAGATCCCGCCCCCCTCGTTCTGCCGTTGCGGCCAAAAGAGGATATCATAGGCATCAAGC
>JALYJG010000248.1 GCA_030775365.1 Pseudomonadota bacterium | reverse complement strand
GGTATGGCGCCGCCTACGAGCCCGGTATTGCCCCCCTGCGGCACGACGCGCAGATGGTGCTCGTGGCAGATTTTCAACAATGCCGAAACCTGAGCGGTATCGGCGGGCAAAGCTATAAGTGGCGCCTCGCCTGTCCAGCCGTTACGCCAGGACACAAGGTAGGGCTGCATGCGCTCTTTGTCCTCGATGATGCCGGCAGATCCCAGGAGCGCGCGGATTTGGCCCAGCGCTTCAACCGGCATCGAACACGACGCCCTGCGCCAGTGCAGGCGTCTCCTCTCCGTAATAGACCGTGCTCGTCTGGCGCCGCATGTAGTTCTTCCAAGAATCCGAGCCGGACTCCCGGCCGCCGCCGCTTTCTTTTTCGCCGCCGAATGCGCCGCCGACCTCGGCGCCGCTGGTTCCTATATTTACATTCGCAATGCCGCAATCGCTGGAAGCCCGGAAAAACTCCGCTTCACGCAGATCTTTCGTGAAAATGGCCGAAGACAGGCCTTGCGGCACGGCATTGTGAATGGCGATGGCATCACTAAGCTTGTCATAAGGCATGACATAAAGAATGGGTGCGAAGGTCTCCTCGCGCACGATATCTGTCTGCTTTTCGATCCGAACGAGCGCCGGCTCGACATAAAAGGCCTGCGGGTATTCGGCCTTCAAAACGCGGCGCCCGAACAGGACATCGCCGCCCTCGGCCCGCGCCTGCTTGAGCGCCTTCTGCATCGCCTCATAAGCGCGGGCATCGATCAAGGGACCTACGAGCGTGCGGCTATCCAAGGGATGGCCGATTTTTTTCTGCGCAATGCCGGCATAGCTGCGCTCGAGCCTCGCAAAAAACGCCGCAAAGACGGATCTTTGCACGATGGCACGACGCGTCGTTGTGCATCTTTGCCCTGCCGTGCCGACAGCGCCAAACAACATTGAGCTCAGCGCAAGATCAAGATCCGCCTTGTCCGAAACGATCACGGCGTTATTACCGCCGAGCTCTAAAAGGGACTTGCCAAAACGGCTAGCGACCATGGGCCCTAACGCCCGGCCCATACGCGTGCTCCCTGTCGCGCTCACAAGCGCCACAGCCGGATCTTCAGCAAGCCTGGCGCTGATAGCCGCATCGCCAAGCACAATCTGGCTCAGATCCTCTGGAGCTTTCCCGCCATCAGCTGCGAAACGCGCGAGGGCGCGCTCGAAAAGCGCCTGGCAGGCGATCGCGCAGAGCGGCGTCTTCTCGGACGGCTTCCAAAGCGTCGCATTGCCGCAAACGATGGCCAGCGCGAAATTCCAAGCCCAGACAGCGACGGGAAAGTTAAAGGCCGTGATGATGGCAACAGGTCCTAACGGATGCCAGGTCTCATGCATCACGTGCTGCGGCCGCTCGGATGCGATCGTGAGACCATGCAATTGCCGGGAGTGACCGACGGCGAGGTCACAAATATCGATCATTTCCTGCACTTCGCCAAGGCCTTCGGCCGCGATCTTGCCGGATTCAAGCGTCACGAGCTGAGCCAGCTCCTTTTTGCGCCGGCGCAATTCAACTGCAAAAAGCCTGACCAGTTCGCCCCGCACGGGCGCCGGCGTCATGCGCCATTGGAGGAACGCTTTCTGAGCATTAGCGATTTTGGCCTCGAGATCTTTCGCGCTGTCGGCCTTGAGTTGCGCGATACGAGCGCCATCGCCCGGAGTAAAGACCGAGAGATCTTTGCCGCGGTAGATCGCAAGGTCGAGGCCGAGCGCGTCCAAGATCGCACTTGCGCCTGCCGCCTTGCGCGCGGCTGTTTTGAGGCCCCTCACGTTTTTGTCATCTCGAAAAGATTGGTTGCCTGCGCGCCGAGGAAGCCTTGAAACCTGACAAGCTTGCCCTGGGCGTCGGGCACCTGCCCCCGTTCAGCCAGCTCATAATAGGCATAGCTCCAATTAAGCTTGGCCGTGCCCCCCTGCTCGACCGACACATCGCAATCTTCCATGACGGCTTTGGTGGATGTTTGACGCAGCTTGGTACCGCGTTCTCCCTCAAACTCGTCCTTCATCGGCAAACCGGCCTGACGCAGCGCCGCCGCAGTTGCCTCAATATCGGGCCATTCCCTGACCTTCTGCTCATTGATATAGGCCGTAAAGTGATTGACCGAATTGCCATGCAGCAACGTCCAGGCCGCATATTGCGAGACCCTATCCGCGATTTCGACCTGAAGGCGCGTCGGCGGCTGCCATGGCCGCGTAAAAAAGCCGGCCAGACGCTCCGCCAGACCGGCGGCATCCTGCGGCGAAATGCCGCGGCCGGATGACAGGCCGCGCAACTTTTCCATGTCTTCGGGACGCACAAGATCGGGCGCCTGACCCACGACCTTCGCGATCAGCTGCGCTGTTGGTTGCGGCAATTGATCGACCTCCAGCTGACTAATAAAGAGCTTTGGGTTTTCAGGCTGCGTCGCGTGTTCGTAATGCCAGGCGGTCAGCTTTTTATCCGCGAACAGATATTGGTCTTTTCGCTCATAACCGAGAGCCGTGAACACGCGGCCGATCGCTTCGATGCCGGAGGGCTGGGCGCCCGTATGGCATTGAAAGGTGCGAAACGCCATATGGTCGTTCTGCACATGACCGCCACGGTCTTCCACCATCGCCTGATATTGCGCCGCATAAGGCACGCGCTTTTTATACCGCACCCAGAGAATGTCGATAAGGTTTTTAAGGACGCCGGAATCGTTCATGTGATGCTCACGCTTCTAAAGCCGCCGAATCTTGGGTCACAGGAATCTACCTTGTCCGGCCGCCTAATCAAAATATTTCCCGACCCGGCATCAAAAGGGGCGCGAATGCCGCCTTTGTTATCGTCTTCAGGCCGTCCGCAGCAGCGTGACGAGCTCTTGCATGAGCTTTTTCTGTGGGGTCGAAGCGCGCCAAACGAGGCCGATTTTGCGGCGGGCGCCATCCTTCTTCTCGAGCGGCACATAACGGAGATTGGGTGTCGGCACGCAGGCAATGCCGGGGATGAGCGTCACGCCGGGGCCGGCCGCGACCATCTGCCGCAAGGTTTCAAGGCTCGTAGCG
>JALYJG010000247.1 GCA_030775365.1 Pseudomonadota bacterium | reverse complement strand
GTCGTCAGCCGCATGCCCGTTTCAGTCTCCTTGGGGCTGTGGACGACGCTCATCGTCTATCTGATCTCAATCCCGCTTGGCATCCGGAAAGCCGTTCGGGATGGCACGCCTTTCGATATATGGACCAGTGCGGTCATTATTGCGGGCTATGCCATCCCGAGTTTTCTGTTTGCTGTCCTTCTGATCGTGGTGTTTTCGGGCGGGCGTTATCTTGAATGGTTTCCGTTACGTGGATTGACCTCGGACAACTGGGGCGATCTCGATTGGCCGCATCGGATTCTCGATTATTTTTGGCACATCACGCTGCCGGTCTTTGCGATGGTTATCGGCGGCTTCGCCAGCCTGACGATGCTGACCAAGAACTCTTTCCTCGACGAGATCAATAAACAGTACGTCTTGACGGCGCGGGCCAAAGGCTTGTCCGAACAACGCGTCCTTTACGGACATGTGTTCCGTAACGCGATGCTCATCGTCATTGCGGGGTTTCCGGGGGCCTTTATCGGAATTTTGTTCTCGGGCTCGCTCTTGATCGAGGTCATTTTCTCGTTGGACGGCATGGGGCTTCTCGGCTTTGAATCCACCATCAACCGCGATTATCCTGTAATGTTCGGTACGCTCTATTTCTTTACGCTGCTAGGGCTCATGATGAACCTGATCGGTGATCTGGCGTATGTGGCCACCGACCCGCGTATCGACTTCGACACGCGGGATTAGATCAGAGCCTCACGGCTTAGAGCTTGAACGTACGCTTGAGCTCGGACACGAGGTCAAGCCGTTCCCACGAGAAATGGCCGTCATCCTCGGGTTCCCGTCCAAAATGCCCGAAGGACGAGGTCTTCTTGTAGATCGGCCGGTTCAGTTGGAGCCGCTCCCGAATGCCGCGCGGAGTCAGCTTGACCATCTCACGGAGAATATCGGGCAGCTTCTCGTCATCCACCCGGTTGGTGCCATGCGTTGAGACATAAACCGCCAGGGGCTCAGAGACGCCAATAGCGTAGGCGAGCTGGATGGTGCAGGTATCGGCAATGTCGGCGGCCACAATATTTTTGGCCAGATAGCGGGCCATGTAGGCAGCTGAACGATCGACCTTTGTGGGATCCTTGCCCGAAAACGCACCGCCCCCGTGGGGTGCGGCACCACCGTATGTGTCGACGATAATCTTGCGCCCGGTTAACCCGGCATCCCCATCAGGTCCGCCGATCACGAAGCGGCCAGTCGGATTAACGTAGAAATGCTCATCCGGGCACATCCAGCCTTCCGGCAAGGCTTTGGTGACATAGGGACGCACGAGTTCGCGTACTTCGGCTTGGTCGATACTTTCGTCGTGTTGCGTCGACACGACAACGCGAGCGGCGCGGACGGGCTTGCCGTTTTCATATTCCAGCGTCACCTGGCTCTTGGAATCGGGCCCGAGCAGCGGCAGTTTTCCCGCATGGCGATCTTCGGAAATCAGGCGGAGGATTTTATGAGCGTAGAAGATGGGTGCGGGCATGAAAGTTGGCGTTTCGCGGCACGCATAGCCGAACATTATACCCTGATCGCCGGCACCTTCATCCTTGTTACCCGTCGCATCAACGCCCATCGCGATATCATCGGATTGGGCGTGTACGTGAATTTGGACATCAGCCCATTGCCAGTGGAAGCCTTTCTGCGCGTAGCCGATCTCCCGGACGGCATCGCGGGCCGCCTGCTCCATTTCGCGCGGTGTAATCAGCTTGGGCCCGCGAATCTCCCCCGCCAAAACGATACGGTTTGTGGTCGCGAGGGTCTCTACCGCCACGCGGCTATGGGGATCGTGTGATAGGAACAGGTCCACAACCGAATCGGAAATACGGTCGCAGACCTTGTCCGGGTGGCCTTCACCTACTGATTCGGACGTAAAAAGGTAATGCTTTTGTTTCATGTTCATGGGGATTTTCGGACAAAAAGAGGAAACGGGATGTCAAAACAGCACGGATTGGCGGCGAGATCAAGACGTCAGCCGGTGACGGTCGATTTTCCTGTCGCGAGCGCCACATCTGCACTTTCCGGCGCCTTATTTTCCGTAGCAAAATAGAACCATTCTGCCCCAATAGGTGACTGCGCATCCGGCAAGACAATGCAGCCGTCCGCAGGCGCGCGGATGGCTGAACCATCGGCGCGAAGGGCTACGGCCTCGTCCTTGCTGACAGGTGTCATGTGTTTCCAGTCCTTGCAAAATTCACCCGCGTCATCGCGATAAAAGACCTCTTTTACGGTTACGACGCGCGCATCGGATATGGGCCGTGCTTCCGCTTTTGGCTCATCGGTCAGATTGAGGTAGCGCAAGGCATTGCGAATGGCTTCGTAACCAATCTGGGGCGCGTTTGGATCTCTGTGTTGCCCGCATTCGAGCGTCACGGAAATGGCACCATGTCGGCGGCTATACTCGGTCGTGCCTGTCGCTTCATCCGGGCTAGTTTCAGCCTTTTTACGTCCGCTGGCGGCGTAGGCCTCTTGCCACCCGGTCATCAGCGCGACATCACCCAAATTGGCGGCGAAGGCGTGCCCACGACGATCTTCCTTGCCGACGAACACGAAAGCCGGGCCCCCCACGGAATAAGAATGAATATCCAGAAGAACGTCGCAGGACTCCAGCAGCGGACATAGAGCATTGCCAAGGCGTGCTTCATACGTATCCGGCTTAACCATCGGGACCAGATAGCGGTTAAGATTTCGCTCGATGAACCGCTTATCTTCAAGATAGGCCCGCGGATTGGTGACCGGCACAAAGGTGACTTTGCCACGCACGAGGATCACGGAACCGTCATCGATCTCGGCTATGACGCGGCGGATGGCAACCGTGCCGCATTTTTCGTTGCCGTGGACGGCACCAAGCACCAAGAAATGTGGGCCCTCTTCCGCCGTAGCGTAGGTCGTGGACTTGATCATCTAATGGAGTCGTACAGGCTGATACGGGCTATCGAGTGAAAACGCCGGAATTTGCACATCGAACGTCTCGCCGCGCTCATTTTCCATTTGGTACGTGCCCGTCATAATGGCCGAAGGGGTCGCCAGGGG
>JALYJG010000246.1 GCA_030775365.1 Pseudomonadota bacterium | reverse complement strand
TCCTGGAACCTTACCTTATGCTCACTGACTTACCTGCAGCAACGCCCTTTTTAATGGAAATGTTTTCGCCGGACAGAGATACGCTTATGGGTTTATCTCTGTAGCCCTCAAGCGCGCCTGGGCTTCCGCTATGCCTGCAACCGCACAGACCACTCTCCACCGGCTGGCTCCGGTGAACGAAACTCGAGTGAGTTGTTTGGGCTTGCTTTTTGGGATCGCTTGCTAAAAAGTATCGTATGCCTTTCGCAGTCCAAGCCCATGACACGACTGACAGTTTCGACGCCAACCCGGGAATGATTAGCGATTTGGAAATCGCTCGTTCGCCATGGTCGGCTGATATCGCACCAGAAGCCGCGGCTCAGCTGCTTTCCGATGCGTACCGTTCTGCGGCCGCTCAGCCTGATTTTAAGACCATTCTGCAGTTTAAGAAAAAATCGATGCTGCATGCCGAGGTGCTCATCTTCTTACGTTACTTGGCCGCTATCACGATTGGACCCATCCTTGAATTGGGCGCTTACTTTGGGGGTTCGACGACCATGTTGGCTAAAGGGGTCCGGGAGCCGGGCAAATTAATCGCGCTTGAGCCTGGAGGGTCATTTTTAACGCATCCGGACATTCCATCCGAGAACATATATGCCGATTTGGAACAGACTTTACAGGATCACAAGGTCCGGGATCGTGTGACCTTGCTTAAAATGGCCTCTTGGGAAGAGGGTTCAAAGCGCGAGATCACCGAACAACTTCAAGGCCAGGAGATAGCCCTGCTTTGCATCGATTCCGACGGGCATGTGGGGCGCGACATCGAATTATACCGACCCCTCTGCGCACCCGGATGTATTCTTGTCGTCGATGATTTTGTGACGAGCGGCGTGGATGTTTGCCATAAGAGTGACCACGTTAAGCCTTATATCATCGACGCCCTTGCAAATCGCTCCCTTGTGGAATTCGGTGTCTACGGTTGGGGCACGTGGTTTGGACGGCTGGCATGACATCGTTCTTCCCGCCAGCCGTTTCATCAAGCGCTCATTAGCTAAAAAGATTCCATGCCGCGTATCTCGACTCCCGATCACCTCACTTTCGCCGACAAGCTTCGTCATCTGAATTGGGGCTTGGTGCTGCTTATCGCCATTATCGGCATGACGGGCGTTGCCCTGCTTTACTCGGCGGGCGGTCGCAATTGGCAGCCTTGGGCAGGCGCTCAGCTTTCGCGTTTTGCGGTCGGCTTTTGCATTATGTTGACGATCGCGCTCGTGGATATCCGCATATGGTTGCGGCTGGCCTATCCGCTTTACGGCTTGATGCTTTTTCTTCTGGTCGTGGTCGAAGTCATGGGCCATATCGGGATGGGGGCGCAGCGCTGGATAAGCTTCGGATTTTTCGTATTGCAGCCGTCCGAGCTAATGAAGATCGCGCTCGTGCTGGCGATCGCAAAATATTTTCATTCCTTGTCGCTCGAGGATATAGGGCACCCGGTCAAATTGGTGGCCCCGGCGGCCATGGTGTTGGCGCCCGTGGGGTTGGTGCTTCTTCAACCTAATCTCGGCACGGCCATGCTCCTTATGCTCGCGAGTGGGGCTATGTTTTTTGCCGGTGGTGTACGCTGGTGGAAATTCCTGATCATTATTGCCCTTGGCTGCGTTATTGCGCCGATCGCCTGGCACCATTTGCACGATTATCAAAAAGCTCGCTTGATGACGTTCCTCAATCCGGGGGCCGATCCGTTAGGATCCGGTTATAACATTCTGCAGTCCAAAATAGCTCTTGGCTCGGGCGGTTTGTTCGGCAAAGGGTTTGGCCAGGGCACGCAAAATCAGTTGCAGTTCCTGCCCGAAAAGCACACCGATTTCATCTTCGTTGTTCTAGCTGAGGAGTTCGGAATCATCGGGGCTTTGTTCTTGCTGGGGTTATATTTCCTGTTGCTGGCCTATGGCTACATGATAGCCCTGACCTCGCGGAACCAGTTCGGCCGCCTGGCGGCCTTTGGCCTCACGACCAGTTTCTTTTTGTATGTCTTCGTCAATGTGGCGATGGTTACCGGCACCATTCCGGTGGTTGGCATTCCCCTGCCCCTCGTCTCCTATGGGGGCACCGCCATGTTGACCCTGCTCATCGGCTGCGGGCTTTTGCTCGGCATATCGGTTCATCGCGATGTGCGGATCTCGAGGTCCGGCGTCCTGGAATAGCCGTTAACTCCATGTTTTATGGCGGGTCAGCCCAGCGCGCATGACTGCCGGGCGCTTGACCCGCTGCGTTGTTATGGTGTAACAGTACATTATTACAAAACGATTAAGGACCCCATCATGAGTTACACGGTTAAGTTCGATATCGACCCAACGAGCCCTGTACAACCGCTTTTCGTTGCCGCAGCCAAAAGGCTGGTGACACCTGCGGCAACACCATTGTCTTTCCTGGGCAGTTTCTTGGCCAAAGGCAGCGTGCAGGAAGTGCGTGCTGCCGAGGCGGGAGCGAAGTCCTACGAACTCGTGATAAGTCCGTCGACGCAGAAGACAGGTGCTTACGTTTCTGGCTCAGACATCGCCGCCCTCGCCGAGGAAACGGATACCCGGGGCGGCCGTCCTACCGTTAACGCCATTACCGTCACATCCAGTGAGAGTGCCGAGCGTTACGAGTTAACGCGGGGCGAGATCAAAGGCCCGCCTCTTGCGAAGTATGTCGGGAATATGGTGCGAGTGATTGGTCTCTAAGGCGGGAAAACATATTTCCCTCCTAAGCCATCACGCCTATATTGATGGACATGGATTATAACGCACATTTCGGATCTTTTTTCGCCGAGGCGGCTGACGCCGCCGGCATCACTGCGCTTAAGCATTTTCGACAAACGATCCCGATCGATGAGAAACAGGATCGATCACCCGTCACTCAGGCCGACCGGGAAATCGAGCGCGTGTTTCGTGACCAGCTGCGTCGCAAATATCCCGATCACGGTATTATAGGCGAGGAATTCGGCCAGGACCGACCGGATGCGGAATTCGTATGGGTCATTGATCCAATCGACGGAACCCGCGCCTTTATGACGGGTAAGCCCCTTTT
>JALYJG010000245.1 GCA_030775365.1 Pseudomonadota bacterium | reverse complement strand
CTGGGATCCCTCGCGACCGCGCGCAGCAGGCTTTACTTTCAATATTTTGGTGTAATACTTGATCCAGTAGACAATCGCACGCGCCCATAATCGAACGCAACCAAGGTCGGTACCAAATCCACATGCTCCTGTTCGGCGAAGCAGGTAGGGCAGTCACAGAACCTGGGCGCAGTCGCTCAGGCCAGATGGTACGATGTGCGACCGCGCTTTTGGCAACGGGTCTAGTCATGGGTGCGAGTGCCGAAAGCGCCAAGCCGGCGGCCGGGCGCGAAAGTGTCACGACCGCGGATTATTCAGCGCCTGAGCCCCGTTACAGCAAGCCTCATCATTTTCTCATCGAGCCTTGCAGCGACCCCGAAATATTTTATTCGCCCGACGATCCTCTAAAGACGATCGCTGCCAATAACGCATTTCACGCGGCTTGCCGGGAGACGGCCAACGATATCGTGGCCGCCGTGCCGCTATGGCGCGACACAATGGCGGTGTTGCGCCGAAAGGGCACCCCCTGGGCACAAGGGGACATCCCCACCTATATCGGCGAGGAGCTGGCGCTCCGGGCGGCCGGGATCGAAAGCGACATGGGCCGCCTCGAAAGAAACAAGGGCACTTATAAAGGGCTCTACCAGTTCTCGCCCACGAACAAACAGGCGCTGCTGTTCAAGCAAATGGATTACATGCTGGAAATCCTGAACACGGGCCGGGAGAACATTCCTGTCCTTAAAAACCTTAAGGTATCTAGAATTACGAAAAGGGAACTTCTGTCGGATCCGGTTTACTACGATCATACGGTGCAGGTCTTTTTGAAAATGACCTCGGCCTATGTGTCCGACCAGAAACACGCGCCCGACCCTGACTACAACAAACTGGCAAGTTGGGAAAAAATGGCTCTGGGCTATCTGAGCCATTTGCTACCGGTCGTCGAAAATTTCTTTCTCCGGCATCACGACTGTGACCACAAGGTCAATCAATTCACCTACAGCGTAAAGGGAAGAAATCAAAAGATCGCGCGCAAAATTTTTAGGCTGAATAGTGGCATGTTTGAGCGCGATGGCAAAGCAACCGCTCACGATATCCTGTCCCGTTTTGAAGCCATCACGACGCCCTATCTGAAGGGGTTCGCGCCTGAAGGCTATCGGGATGGGCCGGGCCAGCTCTACACTGTTTTCGCTCAGGATCTTTCAAGCCGCAAGGCGCGCATAATTGTCGATGACCTTCTGACACCCGAAACAAGGGATACTCGAAAGCCGACCACATCCAAAAGGGTTGTTCACGCCGTTAAGAGCCAGGGTCTGCCGTCTAAACCGGCTAAATCTAAAGGCTCGCGCCCCCGGCATCCAACGCAGGCTAAGAGACGCGCGCTTCACAAAATCGTGGCTGGGTAACCAGGGGCCCCCGAGATGCCCAGGCGACGGATATTTGCCAGAAGACCTTCAAACGGGGCCCTGCCCAACGAGCCTTGCCCAACGAGCCTTGCCCACCACCCGGCCCTAAGCTCGGGCAAACCCTGGGCGCGGCGCAACCTGGGCCCAGTCAGCGCTCCCCCAAGTCTCCTTGTAGGCACATCAAGCCGGGCGGCCGCTCTGACGCGGGCCACAAGCACCGCAAACGCGAAAGCTTTTGCCTTTCGCCCCGGTTTTGGCTACCTTCCGCAGCCTCCCAAAAGCGCCCGTAGCTCAACTGGATAGAGCATCTGACTACGAATCAGAAGGTTGGAAGTTCGAATCTTTCCGGGCGCGCCACTTTCGACGAGGCAATTTGAAGCCGCAGAACGGCAGTATTTTTTTGGCTGGTCACGAGATTTTCTCGTAAGCGGGCGAAGGCATGCCGGCTTATTCGTTTGCCTCGCTTATGTGAGATCACCTGCGGGTCGATTAAAGAACGCCGCGATGCTTTCGCGCCGGATTTCAGGGATTAGGAAGCGGCTCGCTCATGACAAGCGCTTCCTCACTGTGGCGCAAACGATAGTTTGCCTATACTATCGCGCTCCATGCCCACCCCTGCCGCACCTCGCCCCAAAATGCTCGTTATCGGTCTCACCGGCGGCATCGGCATGGGCAAAAGCACGGCTGCCCGCATTCTAAGCCGCTTGGGCTTTCCCGTTTATCATGCCGACCGTGCGGTGCATGACCTCTTAGGAAAGCACGGCAAGGCGATCCCCGCGGTCAGGCGGGCATTTCCTGAAAGCCTGCGGGGTGGGGCGATCTCCCGGAAGCTATTGGGCCGCATCGTTTTTGACGATCCTGCAAAACTTCGGCAGCTTGAGAATATTCTTCATCCGCTTGTGCAAGAGGCCGAGCGGTCTTTTCTTCGTGAAATGAGGCGCGCGAAAGTGCGCGCCGTGTTCCTGGAAATCCCGTTGCTCTTCGAAACAGGCGCCGAGGCGCGTTGCGATGCCGTCCTTTGCGTGACGGCCCCGCGCGCTATTCAGAAAGCACGGGTTCTATCGCGGCGCGGCATGACCGAAGTGCGGCTTCGCGCCATTCTAAAGCGGCAGTTGCCGGACCTTCAAAAACGTCGCCGCGCCGATTATATTATCCATACCGGCAAGGGCTTAGCGGATACGCGGCGCCAGTTGGTGGCCATCATCGACTGTCTTTTGAACGAGTGAGCTTATGCGTGAGATCGTCTTCGATACGGAAACCACAGGCTTCGATCCGCTCAATGGCGACCGCGTCGTCGAGATCGGCTGCGTGGAACTTTTCAACCATCTTCCCACCGGCAAGCACTACCATACCTATCTGAACCCCGAACGGTCCATGCCTGCGGCCGCGGCGGCCGTGCACGGCCTTAGGGACGATTTCCTCGAAAAGCAACCGCTGTTTGCCGAAGTGGTTACGGATTTTCTGGAATTCATCGGCGACGCGCCGCTCGTGATTCACAATGCCGCCTTCGACATGGGTTTCATCAATTCGGAATTGGTCCGTGTCGGTTTTCCGGTGCTCAAAGCGGAGCGGGCTGTCGATACGGTCAGTATGGCGCGCCAAAAATACCCAGGCGCGCCGGCTTCGCTCGATGCCTTATGCAAGCGCTTTGGCGTCGATCTTTCTGCGCGCGACCTGCACGGGGCTTTGCTCGATGCACGTCTTCTGGC
>JALYJG010000244.1 GCA_030775365.1 Pseudomonadota bacterium | reverse complement strand
TTGGCGCGCTATCCAAAGGCGGAGGTTGTCTGGTGTCAGGAAGAGCCCGAAAATATGGGGGGGTGGTTTTTCCTCGACAGGCGGATCGAAGCGGCCCTCAAGGGCGTTGAGCACAGAACGACACGCCCCATCTATTGTGGCCGGCCGCCAAGCGCCTCAACCGCGACGGGTTCTCTCAAAAAGCACACAAAGGAGCAGGCCGAATTGGTGGAGCGGGCATTTAAGTAGTCAACTCGCCATCGCTTCGATGCACCAACACATAATGGCTTTCTGCACATGCATCCGGTTTTCGGCCTCATCCCAAACCGCCGATTGAGGCCCATCCAGCACATCATCGGTCACTTCTTCGCCGCGATGCGCTGGCAGGCAATGCATAAAAATGGCGCTCGGCGCCGCTAAGCGCATCACTTCAGCATTGATCTGGTAGGGTGCGAGCCTTTCCTGACGCACGGCTGCGTCACTGTTGTGCATCGAAACCCAGCAATCCGTGAGTACGACATCAGCTCCCGCCACACCCTTGAGATCGGGCGTCACGATAATGCGGGCCCCCTTTTTTTGGGCTGCGACCAGCAGATCCTTAGGTGGAACGAACTCGGGCGGGCAGATAATGCGCAGCGAAAAATCAAACATGGCCGCGGCATGCATCCAGCTGGTCAGCACGTTGTTATCGCCGTCGCCGCTCCAGATCACGGTCTTGCCCTCAAGTGAGCCGAGCCGTTCTTCGACCGTCATCAGGTCGGCCATGACCTGGCAGGGATGCGATCGATCGGTTAGGCCGTTGATAACGGGCACGGCCGCCCCTTGGGCGAGCTCAAAAAGCTTTTGCTCGGCGAAGGTCCGGATCATGATGATATCCGCATAGCGCGACAAGACGCGGCCGGTATCGGCAACGGTTTCTCCGCGACCGAGCTGGATCTCCGCGCCGCTCAACGTCGTCACAGCTCCCCCCAACTGGCGCATACCCACTTCGAACGAAACGCGCGTGCGGGTCGACGGCTTTTCAAATATCAGCGCTAGCGTCTTGCCTTCCATCGGCCGGAAAGCGAGTGGCGTTCGCTTCATACGATGGGCAAAAGCCAGGATCGCGCGGAGCTCTTCGGGTTTGAGCCGGTCGATATCGATGAAATCACGACCGCGCTTTGTGTTATTCGTGTGTGCTACCATCGCCTAAGATTGCTTAGGCGCTACGGCCCAGTCAAGCTTGTCGCGCCGATTTGCCAGGCAATTCGTCAGCGCAACGACGACCTTACCGTCGTAAAGTTTATCGGCGTCGCGGGCAAGGATAGCAATCGCTTCCTTGGGGCCGAGGCTGGGACGATGCGCGCGGGGGCTGGCTAAGGCTGTATAGGCATTAGCGACCGTCACGATCCTGGCTGTTACGAGCATCTGCTCGCCCTTGAGGCCCTGGGGGCCGCCGCTGCCGTCGTAGCGCTCCATGACCTGCCGCAAAGTCGGAACAACAGGCCCGTCAAAATCGATAACGGACAGGATGTCGGCGGAGGTCAAGATACTATCGCGAACATTTTTCAGTTCGGCCGGTGTCAAGGTCGTCGCTTTTGTTAGGATTTCCCGCGGCACAAGGACCTTGCCGAAATTCATCAGGGAGCCAGCGATTTCTGCCGCGTCGATCTCTCGCTCCGTTAAGAGCATTTCTTCGGCAATCACACGGGAGAGCTGGCCGACACGATCGGAATGTCCGGCAGCATAAGGGTCGCGGCGGTCCACAACTGCCACGAGGGCGCCCAGTACCTGGCGCAACATTCCTGTCCTGCGTTCCCGTTCCACAATAAGGCCTGTGACATCCTCCTCACGCAGCATGACGCCGCCGTTAAAATCCCCGAACGGCGCCAGCATTTTATAATGCGCCTGCATGAAGCGAACCTCACCGTGTTCGCCGGCAACCTGCTCAAGGGTTTCCATTGCCTGGCCAGAGGCTCGGACTTCGGTCAGTCGCCGTTCAAGCTTGCGCGCCCTCTCATAGCCTAGCACCTTATCAAGGGGTTTCTTGATGATCTCATCGGCCCCCTGCCCGAGGCGTTTGGCGGCACTGAGATTGACGAACCAATAGCGATTATCTTTATCAAACAGGGCTATCGATTCCGGATTATTATCGGTAATGGACCGGACGAAGGCTTCCTGTGCCTCAAGTCGCCCCTGTAATTGGTCAAGGCGCATTTGGTAACTGGCCGATACGCGGTTGTGCACCAGCCGTTGCGCGGTCGTGACGCAAACGAAAACGAAAAGAACCAGCGGCAACAAGGCGAGTGAAATAATAAAGAAAAGCTGGTGCTGACTAAGGGAATGAAATTTAACCGGCACATTAATCCAGGACCAAAAGCCATAACCGCTCAGAGCTAGAAGCAACGGGCCAAGACCATAGCCAAGCGCGATTCTCCATGGCGGATGCTGGTACGAACCGGGGCTCGGAGGGTGCGAAATCGAAAGCATGCGGATCAGGGGTAGCCGACAGCGGCGTGGGTAAAAGCCGTGGCAGCGAGATTAAGCGAAAATCTCTGAAGGACGGGTTAAGACCATCTGCAACCCCAAGGTACTGGTACTACAAGGACTTGCGTCTCAAAGTTAAGGCGCAAGGATGGCCCTGCGCCTAGAATTTTATTGTCTTAGAAGCGAAATTGGCTATAAATAGTTGTTATATAACGGCATTGCTCGTGATGCCTTTTAATACATTGAACCGACGATATATTATGATCGAATTTTATGCCCCTCCCGCCCTGCCACCGGGTCTAAGCGGCTCTGTTAGCATAAAGGCATGGGCCCCCCTTAACCCGGCTCGCTTATCTGCTTTTAGGTCCGCCGCGACCTTATCGCCGAAAGCCGTCCCGTCATGCGTCTTCAAGCGTCGGGGGGCGCTTTATATTTTATCCCGCACCGGTTTAAAAAGATTTTATGCGTAGCTCGCCAACGATTCTGAAGACCTTTGCCCTTGCGGCACTCTTGATAGGCCCCTAGGCAGCCTCAGCGGCTGACGGGTCGCCGCCCCGTGCCGGAGAAAGCCCGCAGGCCTTTAGCGAGGAAAAACGCGGTAACGTGCAAATTCTCTTTGCCGACTACGATCAATTGCGCGACTCCTGGC
>JALYJG010000243.1 GCA_030775365.1 Pseudomonadota bacterium | reverse complement strand
CGGTACGCCTGAGTTGAAAGAGGCGATCTCCACAAAATTCCGGCGGGAAAATGGTCTCAACTATACGCCGAAGCAAATCAGCGTGGGGACCGGGGGCAAGCAAGTCATCTTCAACGCCCTTATGGCGACAGTCAGTGCGGGCGACGAAGTCATCATTCCGGCGCCGTACTGGGTGTCTTACCCTGACATGGTCAATCTCGCCGAAGGCACTCCTGTTTTCATCGAGACGAAGGTCGAAGACGGCTTTAAGGTTCAACCCGAAGCCCTCGAAAAGTCCATCTCCTCTCGCACCAAATGGATCATTCTCAATTCGCCGAGCAACCCGACCGGGGCGGCCTACGCCAAAGACGAGTTGCGGGCCCTGGCGGAGGTCCTGCTGCGTTATCCGCATGTCTGGATTCTTACCGATGATATCTATGAACATCTCGTCTATGACGGATTCGAATTCTCCACGATTGCCGCGCTTGAACCCAAACTTTACGATCGCACGCTAACCGTCAACGGGGTCTCCAAATCCTATAATATGACAGGCTGGCGCATCGGCTATGCTGCCGGTCCTGAGGCTTTGATTAAAAAGATGGCTGAAATTCAAGGCCACTCGACCAGCAATCCCTCCTCCATCAGCCAGGCCGCCGCGACTGGGGCCTTGAACGGGCCACAGGATTTCATGGCGACGCAGCTCGAAAGCTTCAAACAGAGGCGCGACATGGTGGTCGAAATGCTGAACCAAATTCCCGGCATTACCTGCAGCAAACCAGAAGGCGCCTTTTACGTTTATCCGGGTTGTGCCGGGCTAATCGGCCGTTTGACGCCGGCTGGCAAAAGCATCACGAATGATGAGGACTTCTGCAAGTATTTGCTCGAAAGCGAAGGAGTTGCCGCGGTGCACGGTGCGGGGTTTGGTCTTAGCCCCTATTTCCGGATTTCCTACGCGACCTCGACAGAGTTGCTGAAGGAAGCCTGTACGCGTATCCGCCGCGCTTGCGAAAAGCTGACAAACGGCGACAAGAAAGCGGCGTAACCTCCTACATCTCCAGCCATCTCTTCATGATCTGGTTTACCTGCTCGGGCTTTTCAAGGGGCGCCAGGTGGCCACAACTTTCGATCATGTCAAAGCGTGCGCCAGGAATGCCTTCGGCGATCTCACGAGTGATGGGGGGCGGGGTCAGAGCATCCTCGCGCGCCCCTATCACTTGTGTTGGACAGCGGATGTCCTTGAGAAATGGGCGACTATCGGGGCGATTGAAAATAGCTGTCTGCTGCTTTTCAAAAGCATCCCGCCCAACTCTCTCAGCCATGGAGGTCACGACACCTGTCAGCGCCTTATCGGCCAGATGCTTTTCAAAGATCAGGGTGGGCAAGAGGCGAGGCGTGACACCCTTAAACTCCCCTTTGCGCGCCATGGCCATGAGTAATTGCCGCCTCTGCCTTTGCTCAGGCGTGTCGGCGCGGGAGGATGTGCTGATCAGGCAGAGCTTCAAAACCCGCGTCGGCGCCTGACGCATGATCTCAAAAGCCACATAGCCGCCCATCGAAAGGGCCCCGAGCGCAAATTGCGGCGGCGCACCAGCCAGGACAAAGCGAGCCAGGGCATCGACCCTGTCCTGCTGCGTAAGGTCCGGAACCTGGCAGTCAGCCAGTGTTTTCAAGGCTTTGAGCTGATGCTGCCAAAGGGCCGCGTCGCACAGGAGGCCCGGTAATAGGAGCAGAGGAAGGTTCGCCGGCATAAATTAAACCCCTGTTTGCTTTTATATACGCTTACCTGCTATGAAGACGGCCTGAAACACGAAACAAAAGAACCAGACGGAATATTCGCAACCAGTGACGACTTTTGCAGACTTAGGGTTGAGCGACGACATTCTCAGAGCGATCCAGGATGTCGGTTATACCACCCCCACTCCCATTCAGGAACAAGCAATCCCTTACGTGCTGCAGATGCGCGATTTGCTCGGCTGCGCCCAGACGGGCACAGGTAAGACGGCAGGATTTGTTTTGCCTATGCTCGAAATGCTCGGCAAGGGCCGCGCTCGCGCCCGCATGCCGCGTTCGCTCATTCTCGAGCCTACGCGTGAGCTTGCGACGCAGGTCGCTGAAAACTTTGAGATCTATGGCAAGTACCACAAGCTTTCGATGGCGCTGCTGATCGGCGGCACGACGATGGATGAACAAATTCGCAATCTTGATCGGGGCGTTGACGTCTTGATTGCAACGCCAGGCCGCATGATCGATCTTTATGAGCGCGGCAAAATCATGCTCAATGACATCAAAATTTTCGTCATCGACGAAGCCGACCGTATGCTCGACATGGGCTTCATTCCCGACGTGGAGAAGATCGGCAAGCTTTTGCCGGCGATACGCCAAACCCTGTTTTTCTCGGCAACAATGCCACCTGAGATACGGAAACTGGCTGATCGCTTCCTGACGAACCCCAAGACCGTGACCGTCGCGCCCCCGGCCACGACCTCGGAGAATGTTCGCCAGGTCTTCATACCGCTTAACAGCGACAATGACTGGCTCAAGCGTGAAGCTCTTCGCATGCTGCTCAAACGCGAGCAGGTCCAAAACGCTTTTATCTTCTGCAACCGCAAGGTCGATGTTGCCATATTGCTGAAGTCCATGCTCAAGCATGGCCTTAACGCCGGCGCCCTGCATGGCGACATGGATCAGTCCAGTCGCACGGCAACGCTCGAGAAATTCAAGCGAAACGAAATCACCCTTTTAGTCTGCAGCGATGTGGCGGCTCGGGGACTTGATGTCGAGGCCATGAGCCACGTCTTTAACTTCGACGTTCCGATCCATGCCGACGACTACGTCCACCGCATCGGACGTACCGGCCGCGCTGGCGCAAAGGGTGTCGCAACCACCTTCGTCATGCCGCAGGAGCGCTCCGACGCGCGCAAGTTCGAGCGCGAGCTCAAGGTCAAGTTTGACTGGCGCGAAGCCGACAAGAACCTCGAGAAGGAGGAGCGCAACAAGCCCCTCGATACCGCCTCCAACAACGGCGATCTCATGGCGCTTGAAACCCGCTCCTGGAAGTCCTCCGACGCCTCCGGACAGAGCTCCGGCCCCAACGGCAACCAGAACGGATCCTCGGAC
>JALYJG010000242.1 GCA_030775365.1 Pseudomonadota bacterium | reverse complement strand
CGCTCGTATAGGGCAGGGTCTAATGCAGGCTGCGAGCCGGCCGCTCACCTCTCTTTGTTACTGAAGCTTCTCCATGCTCTCTCAAGAAAAGCCCGCCGCAACGGATTTTGCCAAAGCGCGCTTTCACATGGTTGAAGGCCAGCTGCGCCCCAACAAGGTTACCGATCGCCGCATTCTGGACGCCATGGGGTCGCTACCCCGCGAGATTTTTTTGCAACCTCTGCTAGCCGGCATTGCCTACAGTGATGAGGATGTTGAAATAGCTCCGGGCCGCTACCTGATGGAGCCAATGATTTTGGCGCGGCTTCTGCAAGATGCCAACCTCAAGCCCACTGAGCGTGTCCTCGATATCGCGTCAGCAACCGGGTACTCGGCCGTCGTCGCGGCGGCGCTTGCCCGGACAGTGACAGGCATCGAGAGCGAACCCTCTTTGCAGAAAAGGGCGCAGGATAACCTCGGCTTGCTTGGCATCGACAACGCCACCATCGCGCTTGGTCCCTTGGCAAACGGATCGGCGGATGCCGCTCCTTATGATGTGATTTTGATCAACGGCAGCGTCGAGTTCGTGCCGGACACTCTTTTCGGACAGCTAGCAGAGGGCGGACGGTTAGTAACCGTTATGCGCCGGTACGGCCCCGCGCGGGCGGCCCATACGAGCGAGGCGCGGCTTTTCGAGAAAGTGCATGGCGCCGTTTCTTCTCGAAGCCTGTTTGATGCCAATATTCAACCCCTACCGGGTTTTCAAACTCCTGTAACGTTCACTTTCTAAGAGGTCGACCATGTCTGATGTCCCTTCTGTCGAAGTCGAGCAGCTCCGCGACATGTTGCGCTCCAACGAGCCGCCCTTTGTGCTGGATGTCAGGGAAAAAAGAGAAAACGAGATCTGCAATTTGCCTGGTCACCATCTCGTCCCGCTCGCCGATCTGCCAGGTCATATCGGCGATTTGCCGAGAGACAAGACGATCGTCGTTCATTGCCATCACGGCGGCCGCAGCGCCCGGGCGACGGCGTATTTGATGCAACAAGGCTTCAAGAATGTCTTCAATCTTAAAGGCGGCATTCACGCATGGTCGGAACGGATTGATTCGACGGTAAAAACCTATACCTAGTATTTGGCCGTGAAAAAGCCGTCGCGCCGGACATTGCGGTTTGTCTTAGCCCTCCTTGCGGTCCTCGCTGCGTTGTGGGCTCTCGGCAATTTTCTGCCTTTAGCGAAACACGAAAAGCCTTTGGACGTGCGCGTACGTGTCCGGAGAGTGGTTCCTGAAGTTCCGGCCGCGCCGACGCCGGAAACTTTGCCGCCTGGCGGTCAGCCGCCTCCGGACGAACGATCCGCTGTCGAGCCGCCCATATCGAACTCGGTCCTCGCTGGACCCTCACAAGCGCCGGACACCACATTACCGGCAGCGGGCGATGAAAAGTCGCAGCAGCTTGCCGCTATTATGCCGCCGCCGGTGCCCAGCCCGTCACCGAGACCCCGCGGGGACCACGCGCAAATCGCGATCGTCCTTGACGACCTTGGCCTCGATTTAAGGGGGACGAAAAAAGCTATCGAGCTGCCATCCTTCGTCACCCTGTCCTTCATGTCCTATGCCACCCGGTTGCGCGAGCAGACGAAGGAGGGGCGCGATCGGGGGCATGAGCTGCTTCTACATATGCCTATGGAGCCGACCGGCCATGCGGATCCCGGGCCTGGGGCTTTGCTCGTTGCGCTCCCGCCCGATGAAATCCGGCGTCGGTTTCAAAATGGGCTGGCCAGCTTTGCGGGCTTCGACGGTGTTAATAATCACATGGGCAGTAAATTCACGGCCGATACAACCGGGATGGAAATCGTCATTGACGAACTCCAGCAACGTCATTTGTTTTTTTTAGACTCGCGCACGACCAGTAAAACAGTCGGGGAGAGCCTGGCCAGGCAGCATGGGCTGCCAACGATCGGCCGCGACGTCTTCCTCGACGATGATGAAGCTATCGGGGCGGTCCGCAACCAAATGGAGCAAGCTGAGCGTATCGCGCGGCGAAAAGGCTCTGCTGTCGTGATCGGTCACCCGCACCCGGCCACGCTTGAGGCTCTGTCCGGCTGGATTCCGGATGCTCAAGCGCGTGGCTTTGTCTTTGTGCCTCTCCATACTCTTCTGCCATCCCCGAATTGACGGAAGTGTGGGTCGCTGGGCCCCAGCCCCCGACGCCGGTGGCCGGACGCACTTAAGACTGCGTGTTCTCCGAGGCCGTTGCCTTTATCTCGGGCGAGAGTGGCTCGAGCGGGAATATTCGCCGGATAATTTTAAACAGGTGCCCAGCAAGCCTCCCGCGGCGCAAACACCAAATTGTCAGAAAAGCAATGGCCGCCCCGGCAACGACATCGGAAAGGTAATGGGCATTAATAATGACACGGCTAAGCGCCAAGAGGGCGCCTCCCGCAAATAAGGGATATCGCGCCCGGGGGAAAAAGCCGGCCAGTGCAAAGGCCAGGGTAAAAGCGGTTGTCGCATGGCCGGAGGGCAGGGAATTCCAGCGCGCGTCGAATGTAAGTGGGGCAAAGGCATAAATACCGTGCTCCTTTAGCTCGACCGGCCGCGCCCGTCCGAGGAGCGGTTTGATCATATCGGTCACAAGTCCGGACACGCTTACGTAAACGAAGAGAAGGAATATCCAGGCACCAATATGGGCTAGGCGCACGCGTGCCTTTGCCCCCAGCCGCGCTTTGTGCATCACAAAAGCGATAAGGCTGGCGCCGAGCCCGCAAGGCCAGAGGTACCATTTCGATTTCCCAAGATCCGTATAGGCACGAAAGACGTTAATAATATCGGGATGTGTGTTCTCGAGTCCGCGCAGCGTGTCCGAAAGCGGCCGGTCGGCATAGGCGATCAAGAGAGCCTCGATCAGCACAACGACCAAAAAAGTGGTGAGCATACCGTGGCGCGTCATTGGCTCGGCGCCTTATGAGGCATCGTGAAGACCGTCATCGCCGCTTCATTGCCGCGACCTGCGTTGTAGCCTCGAATCCTGCCGATCGCAACTGGTTGATATGAGGTGTGAGAAAAGACGTCGAGAAAGGGCTGAATGTGGTCGCGATCGATGACGCCGATCTTGCAGGGATCCGCCCACATTTGAAACGCGGCGAC
>JALYJG010000241.1:1604-3145 GCA_030775365.1 Pseudomonadota bacterium | reverse complement strand
CGGCAAGCTCGGCCGTGAATTGACGACCGCGCGCGGTTTGCATGAGGATTTCGATATTGCGGATGTCGGGAATCGTTTCCATCAATTGCCGCAAATCTTCGCGCTCCCGCGGATTGGCGAAGAAATCCACCGATCGCGCGCGCAACAGCTGGCTCGCACTCTGCTGAAACAAGAGGCAAGTCTTGCGGTTGACAAACAACAACTGGCCGTCATCCGGCCGGGTGATGTAAATGGGGTAGGGAAGGATTTCTAAGATCGCGCGCAGCCGCTGCTCGCTTTCGAGGAAGGTTTGCTCGATCGCCATCTGGGACGTGATATCCACGGCCGTCATCTGCACGGCCTTACCGTTATCCCAGCGGATAACCTGCTCGGTCACCTGCAGCCAAATTTCGCGGCCGTCCCGTCGAATAGCGCGGGTCCGTCCGATAATAGGGCCTTTTCGGCCCCGTATGAGATGATCATGCTCTTCTTCGGCATGGGCCCACCGATCTTCGGGGATCAGCGGGCGGATGATCGGCATCGCCAGGATGTCGCGTGCCGCTTTGTAGCCGAACAAGGCGGCGAAGGCTTTGTTGGCGTAAAGCGGCTTGAAGTTACGGTGAACGAGGACGCCTTGGGCTGCGTTTTCGATCATGGCGGCGAAATTCGCGCTTATTTTTTTCGTTGGCGGGTGGGTCTTGGGTAGCCGCCGGGCAGGGGATGCGCCCCCGCTCGGCCGACGCCGGGCTTTGCCGGGCGGCCGCTCTATTCGCTGGCTTTTCGCCTTGCGGACTGACTTATGAACGCGCTTACGTGTCACGCAGTCTCTCAGAGTCTAGGGAATGAACGCTTAATGTCTGAAATGACGGATGCCCGTGAATAGCATGGCAAGACCGGCTTTGTCTGCCGCTTCGATGACTTCGCTGTCCCGCACCGAGCCGCCCGGCTGGATGACCGCTGTTGCACCCGCCTCGATCGCTGCCAGAAGACCGTCGGCAAAGGGGAAAAAGGCGTCGGACGCGACCGCCGAGCCGCGGCTCAGGGGCTCGGAATGGCCTGCCGCCGTGGCGGCATCCTCAGCCTTGCGGGCGGCTATGCGGGCGCTATCCACGCGGCTCATTTGTCCTGCGCCTATACCGACCGTCGCCTCGTTTTTGGCATAAACGATTGTGTTCGATTTCACGTGCTTGGCAACCGTG
This sequence comes from Pseudomonadota bacterium, assembly GCA_030775365.1. Classification (GTDB taxonomy): domain Bacteria; phylum Pseudomonadota; class Alphaproteobacteria; order UBA9219; family UBA9219; genus JALYJG01. The sequence goes on along the minus strand of JALYJG010000241.1, from coordinate 1,967 downwards.
AAGGCAAACAAAAGGTCGCGCTTTTCCTGTTCGGTCGGCGCGCGCTTGGTGACGCATTTGAGATGATCGGGATCGAGAACGCGATTATCCCGCGTTTGCATGAGCCACCCGCCGGAGACCGGTTTGATGATCTGTTCGACAAGCTTTGGGTCGGGCATGGTCCGTGTCAGCAGCACGCGCAGGTTTTTTTTCGCCGCCAGGATCTCTTTGGCTTCATCGTCAAGATCGGGCGCGATGACAACTTCCGCGAACAGCTCGGCAATCAGCCGCGCGGTTTCGCCATCCAGCGGTCGATTGAGGGCAATGATGCCACCGAAGGCGCTGACAGGATCGCAAGCCAGTGCGCGGCGATAGGAGGTGGCG
>JALYJG010000241.1:0-1594 GCA_030775365.1 Pseudomonadota bacterium | reverse complement strand
GTCCAGCATGGCGTTGAAGGCCAGCACGCCGCCAAAGGCGCTCTGGGTGTCGCAGGCCAGCGCCGCCAGGTAAGCATCTTTCAGCGTTTTGCCCAATGCCACGCCGCAGGGATTGGCATGCTTGATGATGGCGACAGCCGGGCTGGCACTGAATTCGGCGACCAATTCATAGGCGGCGTCCGTGTCATTGAGATTGTTGTAGCTGAGCTCTTTGCCTTGAATCTGGATCGCGCTGGCGACGCCAATCCGCGCGGGATCGGTGACATAAAAAGCCGCGGATTGATGAGGATTTTCCCCGTAGCGAAGCGTCTGCCTTTTCTGGGCGGCGAGTGCCAGCGTCTCGGGATAGGTCTGACCGAGCTGGGAGGAAAACCAGCCGCTGATGGCCGCATCATAGGCAGCCGTATGGGCATAGGCGGCGGCGGCGAGCTGCTGGCGAAACAAAAGGGTGGTGCCGCCTTCGTTCTTCTTAAGTTCCCCTAAGAACGCCTCATACTGCGACGGGTCCGTAAGCACGGCCACAGCGGCATGATTTTTGGCCGCCGAACGAACCATGGCCGGCCCGCCGATATCGATGTTTTCAATGCAAGAGGCGAAATCGTCGCCCTTAGCGACCGTCGCCTGAAAAGGGTAGAGGTTGACGACGACGAGATCGATCGGCGGTATGTCGTGCTTTTTCGCCTCGTTCTGATGCGACGGAAGATCCCGGCATTGCAGGATGCCGCCGTGGATCCGCGGGTGCAGCGTCTTGACGCGGCCATCCATCATCTCGGGAAAGCCTGTGTCGTCACTCACATCGGTCACAGAAATGCCGGCCTCGCGTAGCCTCTCGGCTGAGCCGCCCGTCGAGAGGATCTGGATCCCGAATGCCGTTAGCTGCCGGCCAAGTTCGACAAGACCGGTCTTGTCCGAAACCGATAAGAGGGCGCGCTTTATTTTGTGGATTTCATGGGTCATGGCAGGGCTATGCCTACGACCCCACCAACCGAAATGCAAGCGGAACGAAGGGCGCTTTTAGCCTTCGTCCACAGGTTTGTCATGATGGTCGGCGGCCAGCAGCATGTAGACGGCCGGCACCACGAATAACGTAAACAGGGTGCCGATGGACAAGCCCGAAGCGATCACGACCCCCATATTCCGGCGCGACAAAGCGCCAGCGCCGCTCGATGTGATCAGAGGCATGACCCCGAGGACCATCGCCGCCGTCGTCATGAGGATCGGGCGCAGGCGGATTGTCGCTGCCGCTACGATGGCTTCGGCCTTGGACCGCCCTTCATGTTGTAGATTATTGGCGAATTCCGTGATCAGGATGCCATGTTTGCTGATGAGACCCATCAGCGTCACGAGTCCCACTTGGGTATAGATGTTGATGCTGAGCCCGCCGAAACCGAGGCTGATGAAGATCAAGGCTCCAGCGATCGACATCGGAACAGAAATCAGGATGATCAAGGGATCGCGGAAGCTTTCAAACTGCGCCGCCAGGGCCAGGAAAATGATGATCAGAGCAAAGACGAATGTCATGACAAAGCCGCTGGATTCTTGCGTGAACTGGCGCGAAGCGCCGGCGTAGTCGACCGTGTAGCCCGACGGCAGG
>JALYJG010000240.1 GCA_030775365.1 Pseudomonadota bacterium | reverse complement strand
CTGCAGGGGTAGCACCGGGCGCGGCCGGCAAGGACGAAATCGAGTTCAACTTTCTCGGCCAGTACCCAAGGGCGGTCCAAGTGAATTATTTCGCCAACGGGCAGGGCGGGCATGAAGCCATTATCCCTCTAAAATTCGATGCCACGAAAGAGGTGCACGACTACGCGTTCGAATGGCTGCCGAACAAGATCCGCTGGTTCGTTGATGGTGTTCTCGTGCATGAGACACCGGATGGTGCTGTGTTGCCTAAAAATGCTGGTGCTATCTATCTGAGCCTATGGTCGGGTGCACCGAAGCAAAACGACCGCCTCGGCGTTTTTTCATATACAGCCCCTGTCTATGCCGAGATCGTATGGGCGGGCTACACGCAGGGCGATGCCATATGCCGCTTTCCCTTGTCCATGCGCTGCAAGTGATCTCGTATGATAAGCACCGGCGCTCTTAAAATTCTTGTCCTTGCGCATGACCTCGGCGATGCGGCAGTTGCGCGTAGGGTCGCCATGCTGCGGGAAGGGGGCGCTGCCGTAACGATCGCTGGCTTTAGGCGCAGCGCCGAGCCCATTCAGCTCGTAGCAGGGTGCCCTGCTGTCGATTTTGGCCAGACCTATAATGCCGGTTTTGCCCAGCGGATATGGGCCGTGATGCGTGAGGTCAGTCTGCTTGCCCGCCACCGGGCGTTGTTTGCGGCGGCGGACATTATCGTGGCGCGGAACCTTGAAATGCTAGCCATCGCTGTGCGCGGGCGAAGTCTTTGCAAGCCGAAGCCATCGCTCATTTATGAAAGTCTGGATATTCACCGCCTCTTGTTACGGCAGGATTTAATCGGTGCCGCACTTAGAGAGCTTGAGGGTCGTTTGGCCCAGCATGCCTCGGCGCTGCTAACAAGTTCGCCGGCATTTATCAGCCATTATTTCAGCGGTCTTTCTAAAATCCGACTGCCTATACGCCTTGTCGAGAACAAAGTTCTGGATCAAGGGGGTGCGCTCGGTGAAGCCGTTGAGCCGCCGCGCCGAGAGGGGCCCGTCTGGACGATCGGTTGGTTCGGCGTCATTCGGTGCCGCAAGAGCCTTGAGATCCTCTCCGATCTCGTAAGGCAAAGCGCGGGCACGGTTGAGGTGATCATCCGCGGCCGGCCGGCTTTGGATCAGTTTGAGGACTTTCACAAAAGCACGACCAGCGTGCCCGGCCTTAGATTTCTGGGCCCTTACAAAAACCCTGACGATCTGGCGGAGATGTACCGTTCGGTGCATTTTACCTGGGCCATCGACATGTTTGAAGAAGGCCTAAATTCGTCGTGGCTCTTGCCCAACCGGCTTTACGAAGGCGGCCTGTACGGCTCGGTGCCGATCGCGATCGATTCCGTGGAAACGGGGCGGTTTTTGCGGCGCCTTGGCATCGGCGTCACGCTCGCCGAGCCGCTGGGCGAGGCACTATCGCAATTCTTCAAGGCGCTGACGCCGCAGCAATACCAAAAGCTTGAGCAGACACTGACGCTGCTGCCGCGCACGACGTGGGTTTATGGCAGCGAGGACTGTAAGGCGCTTGTCCATTATCTCGGCATGACCGTGGGCGGCGCTCATGGCTGATGCGATCCTTGCCGTCATCCCTTGCCTCAACGAAGAGCAGCATCTCGAAAAACTCGTGCGTGATCTTGAGGCGGCGACGCGCAGCCTGCCTATCCGCATCTGCATCGTCGATGGTGGCAGCCAGGACCGCACGCCGGAGATCGCCAAGAAACTGACGCAGGAATATCCGAATGTCCTTTTTCTGCATAACCCGAAACGCATACAGGGGGCCGCCATCAACCTGGCCGTCGAGGCCCACGGGCAAGACGCCGAATTCCTTATTCGCATCGATGCCCATGCCGATTATCCTCATGATTATTGCAAGGTCCTTGTCGATGAAGCGATCGCAACAGATGCGGCATCTGTAGTGGTCTCCATGCATACCTCCGGCGAGGATTGGTTCCAAAAGGCTGTTGCCGCTGCCCAGAATTCCAAGATCGGCAATGGCGGCTCCGCCCACAGGAATGCCGGGAACGAAGGCCGCTGGGTTGATCATGGCCATCATGCGCTGATGCGCATCAAGCCGTTCCGCGAAGTCGGCAGCTATGACGAATCCTTCACGCATAACGAGGATGCCGAGCTCGATATGCGGCTTGGCAAAGCGGGTTATAAAATCTGGCTGACAGGCAAGACCAAGCTGACCTATTACCCGCGCTCGACGCCGCGCTCGCTCTTTCGACAATATTTTCAGTATGGCCATGGTCGCGCCCGCAACATCATCAAGCATCGTAGCCTGCCAAAGCTGCGACAGCTGGCACCGGGTGCCGTTCTGCCGGCCGCTGTGTTTGGGCTTCTGTCGCCCTTCATGGGAATCGCTGCCTGGCCCCTTGAGGCCTGGTGCGCGCTTTGCCTCGGCTATGGGTTGAAGCTCGGGTTTGACGCCAAGGACAAACGCATAGCCGCAGCGGGTCCTGCTGCGATGATCATGCATTTTGGCTGGTCCTTGGGCTTTTGGAAGGCCTTCCTCGAGGAAGGTCGGAGACGCATCTGATGGTTATGGAACAGCCTGTCCAGACAGCGGACCAACGGGCCATCGATATCTGCGTCTGCACGTTTCGTCGTCCGCAAGCCACGGAAACTTTACGCTCATTGTCGCGCTTGACGAAAAGTGCAGACTGGAGGTTACGCGTCATCGTGGCCGATAATGACGACACGCCGAGCGCCAGAGAACGGGTTGAAAGCACAGCCCTGGAATGCGGGCTGAACCTGCTTTATGTGCATGCGCCCGCCCGTAACATCTCCATAGCCCGTAATGCTTGCCTGGATGCGGCGACGGCCCCGCTCGTGGCCTTTATTGATGACGACGAGATCGCCATGCCGGGATGGCTCATGGCACTTGTGGCCGTTCTTGATGCGAGTAATGCCGATGTGGTTTTGGGACAAGTACAGGCCGTCTACGGTTCAGAGTGCCCTGACTGGATGAAGCAGGGAGATTTCCACTCGATCAAACCTGTTTTTGTCGCCGGTGAGATACGCACCGGTTACACTTGTAACGTGCTGCTCCGGCAGGAGGCGCTTGCCGTCAAGGATCTCCGCTTTGATCCTAACCTCGGTCGCTCGGGCGGGGAAGACACGGTCTATTTTGCGGCCGTGCATAGGGCCAAAGGCCGGATTGCCTACGCTCCGGAGGCTGTTTTGAAAGAAGCAGTGACGCCGAACCGCGCCCTATTTGCA
>JALYJG010000239.1 GCA_030775365.1 Pseudomonadota bacterium | reverse complement strand
CTCAATATAGGTGGCATCAGCCACTTCCGGATCCGTCATAATGGTGGCCGGATTGGAATTAACGAGAATAATGCGGTAGCCCTCCTGCCGCAGGGCTTTACACGCCTGGACCCCCGAATAATCGAACTCACAGGCCTGTCCGATGATGATCGGACCAGCGCCTATGATGCAGATGGATTTTATGTCAGTGCGCTTGGGCATGGACTATTTCTGTTTGAGGTTGAAAGATTTTAAGGGCCGAGAGGGCGTCCGAGAAATCGTCCGTCCAAACCCGAGCTGTTGGCGGAGGAAGATCGACCCAGCCCTCGTTTCTCAGCGGAGCCAGCTCGTCTTCGGTGCGCGCCACCACAACCCAATGGCTATGCATGGACAATTGAAGCTTCTCCGAGACGGGTGGCCTAAATTCCTTGAACAGGGCATGAAACCCCAGCGCGGCAACGATACTGCTGATCTGGCCGCGAAGATCATAAAACCTGTTCGAAATGTGGATCGCCAAGAGGCCGTCCGATTTGAGGCGCTTAAAGTAGATCCCGAACGCTTCCTTTGTGAGGAGATGGATCGGAATCGCGTCGGACGTGAAGACGTCAACGACAAGCAGATCATGCGGCTCCTGGCGCTCTTCGGCAGCGAGCATGCGTCGGCCGTCGCCGATTCGGAAATCGGGATCCCCGCAGTTGCGCATATAATCAAACCATTTTGCCGCAAGGACGGGCACGGCGGGATCAATTTCGTAGACCGTGTAATGACGGCCAGGTGCCTGATAGCAAAGAATGATTCCGGCCCCCATGCCGAGAATGCCGACATCCTTGGGCTTCCTCAGATTGATCAGATCCTCAAGCGACCCCTCATAATAGCTATGCGGTGTCGTATCGATCTTTGGCGCCACTTGCTCGAGACCGTGCAAGGTCGAGCCATGGAACATCGTGCGTACCGTCATGTCGTCTTTGGTCGTCTCAAATACGCGCAAGACGCCGAAAAAGTCGCGGTGAACATCAAGCCGGTTCATACCATGCTGCATAATCAAAGTGACAGCGCCGAGAATGAGCGAAAATCCGGCGAGGTAGCGCGGCCACAGACTGATAATAACAAGCGAGCCCAGGAGCAGGCAGGTTGCCAGGATGTCCTCGAGCTGCCCCACGCGCGTCGCGGGAAAAGGCTTGATGCCGTAGAGAAGGGCGGCTCCCGCTGCGGCGACGGTTGCCACAAGCATAACGCGCTTGACGTCATCTGTGCCAAATCCCCGCCTTTCACCACGAAGTAAACAGCTAAGAACAGCGACAAGTATAAATTCGACCGGTAAGGGAAAAACAAATGGCGCCACAAAGGTACTGAACAAGCCACCAAGCGCACCGCCAACGGCGACCCACAAATAAAACTCGGTCAATCGGCTCGTGTCCGGGCGCGATGAAGCCAGTCGGACGTGGCAATAGAGTGCGGTCAGAAAGAAGGCGGCGAGCGGAAAGATGGATTGCTCGGGCACCGAAATTGAAATCGCACTAGGTCTTTTGACGAAAAAGGCGATCAAAATCGCGATGCTCGCGGTCCGCAAGAAATCGATTGTCGCCAGCGAGAAGAATTCGCGTTGGGCAAAGGCAAGGATGAAGGTCAGCAGATAAAGGGCCAACGGCAGCACCCAGAAAAACGGCACGCCACCCAAGTCGGACGTCACATGCGCCGTCACTCCGAGCATCAAACTCGAGGGGATGAACGCAAGCAGCAACCACCAGCCGCGCGTGCGCCATGTCAGTGGTGTCGCTGCCGCGGGCTTGACCGCGGCCCGCGTCGTGAGGTGCTTTTTAGCGATGGCCAGACACAGCACACAAAGGACGATCAAGAGCTTATATCTTTGTTGCCAGGTATCGGTTTGCTCGGCGAGGCCGCTAATATGCTCGATAAGGAGAGGGTAAAGCACCAGCCCGCCAAGGCTGCCAAGATTGCTCGCAGCAAAAAGGAAATAGGGATCGCGGCGGGTGGAGCCAGAACCCGCTTCAAACAGCCTTTGCAGGCTGGGGCTCAGCGTAAAGAGCGCGACACAAGGCGGGGTCAGACTCAAAACCAACGTCACAAGGACAGTCATCGATTCTGGCAGTCCTGAGTTCTCGATCAGCTCTGGCTTCAGGTGCAACGGAAACATCAGCAGCCCGAGCATCAGTAGGGCGATCACGCCGCTCATATGCACGAGCACCGAAAAACGTGACAGCAGGTGGGCGATCACATAGCCGGCCAACAAGGCCATCTGGAAGAACACCATCGTGACCAGCCAGCCGCTCGGTGTCCCGCCCACAAGCGGCAGCAGCATTTTGCCGACCATCGGCTGAATTGTGAAAGTGAGCGCCGCCGACAAAAGCAATGTCAGCGCAAACAAGGAAACATAAGGATCGAGGATCTGACTTTTAGCGCTCTTAAAACCGTCTGGACTGTTGGTCACGCGGCTCTCCTTGCCCTTTTATGTGAGGCAATTAGATCAATGAAACGCTTGAACAAATAATGGCTGTCATGGGGCCCTGGGGAGGCTTCAGGGTGATACTGGACAGAAAAAGCGGGGCGGTCGGTCAGGCGTAGACCTTCGTTCGATCCATCGAATAGGCTTACATGTGTGACCTCCGCCGCAGCGGGCAGGGTCTCAGGCAAAACCATAAAGCCGTGGTTCTGGCTCGTGATTTCCACGCGGCCAGTTTGTAAGTCTTTGACGGGGTGATTGGCCCCGCGATGGCCACGCGGCATTTTAGCTGTGCGCCCGCCGACAGCCAGGGCCAGCATCTGATGCCCAAGGCAAATTCCGAACAGCGGCAGACCTCTGTCCAGTATCGCCTGGATAACAGGGACAGCATAAAGACCTGTCGCCGCCGGATCTCCCGGCCCGTTGGACAGAAAAACCCCATCTGGATTGAGACGGAAAATCTCATCGGCGGTCGTGGACGCGGGCACGACCGTCACGCGGCAACCGGTAGCGACGAGGCAACGCAGAATGTTGCGCTTAGCGCCGTAATCGACCGCGACAACGTGATAGGAAGCGGTCGGACTGCCGGTTTGCCAAAGTCCCTCGTTCCACTCATAGGGCGCCGAGCATGTGACATCCAAGGCCAAATCCATATCGACAAGGCCGGGCCAGGCCTTGGCCTGTTCGTGGAGCGCGGCGACATCAAATTGGCCGTCGGCCGCATGGGCGATGATGCCGTTTGGCGCCCCGTTGTCACGGATATGAATCGTCAGTGCCCGTGTATCCAGGCCCAACAGACC
>JALYJG010000238.1 GCA_030775365.1 Pseudomonadota bacterium | reverse complement strand
ACCCATTCTCGTGCAGGGCATGCAGCCCGGCGGCCAGATGACGATCACGACCGATGTCGAGAACTTCCCTGGCTTTGCCGAAACGATCCAGGGGCCCTGGCTCATGGAGCAGATGCAACAGCAGGCGGAGAAAGTCGGTACGCAAATGCTGTTTGATGTCATCAACGACGTTGACTTTAGCCAGCACCCGTTCCGCTGCACGGCCGATTCCGGGGATATCTTCGTTGCCCATGCGGTCGTCATAGCCACCGGCGCCCAGGCGAGATGGCTGGGACTGGAAAGCGAGAAGCGTTTTCAGGGGCATGGGGTTTCGGGCTGCGCGACCTGCGACGGGTTTTTCTTTAAAGGCAAGGAAGTTTGTGTCGTCGGCGGGGGCAATACGGCCATGGAGGAGGCGCTCTATCTCACGCACCACGCCACCAAAGTCACGATGATCCATAGGCGGGATGCGTTTCGCGGCGAGAAGATCCTTCGCGAGCGCGTGGCCTCCCACCCAAAAATCAGGATCATCTGGGACAGCGTCGTCGAGGAGATCAAGGGTATTGATATGCCCGCACGCAACGTCACCGGCATCCGCGTCAGGAACGTCAAGAGCGACGTGGTGCAGGAATTCTCGACCGATGGCGTCTTCATTGCCATTGGCCATGATCCGGCAACGAAAATTTTCAAGGGCAAGATCGATATCGACGCGGATGGCTACGTTGTTACAAAACCGGACTCGACGGCGACGAATGTGCCGGGCGTTTTCGCTGCCGGCGATGTCAAAGACAAGATCTTCCGCCAAGCGGTGACCGCTGCCGGTATGGGCTGCATGGCGGCACTTGAGGCCGAAAAATTCCTGGCTGGCGGCATGGGCCGTACTTAGACAGGCCAGCGAGTCACTCGCGCGTGCAATATCGAAGGACAGGTAGGCGTTCGCGCGGGAAAACGACCGGGCGAGGCGCCCCTCTCATATGCGGAAGCGTTGCGCTTTGCGCCGTTTTTATCGCCTTGCTGCATGCGCCCTGCGCGAACGGATTTTTTCGCTCCTCAGATCACAATGCCGCTTTAGATCGCGTCCTCCAGGTTGTGGCCGGAAAAGCGTAAATATGCGTCAATCCTTACGACTTTTTTATCCCCGGAACCTGTGGATAAACCTGTCGGCAACCTCATCAAATGCAGCGTTCGGTGCATTAAATACACGGTTTTCGGCCCTCTGCCTAAAAAAGAGGCAAAAAGAACTAAGTGGTTGTAATGGAGGGAAGTTTTTGTGGCAAAAAGATGGTTTTGTGCGTCAAACGCGTCGTTTTCGCGGTTCCAGCGGTTTTATAAAGGCTTCTGTGAACAAATGCTCTTCCGCTGCGATACGAGGTAAGGCGAGTCAAGGCCCCGGGAGCTACCTCTAAAAGGAAGCTTGTTGCCGAAAAGCAGAAAACCTACAACGCCTCTCCAGATTTTCCACTTTTTAGGTGTAACCCGCCGTCCACGGGTACAACCGCGCCTGTCACCGCTTCGTTGTCGATCAGAAAGCGAATGGTGGCGGCGATGCTTACAGGATCGATCGGCTTACGGAGCGGGCTTTTTTTCACAAGCGTTTGGAAATGCTTTAGGGATTCGCGCGGCCCCCGCAGCGTCGCCCCGAGAGCGATGCCGTTGACCCGCACGCGCGGTGCAAAGTGCCCCGCATGCTTAAGTGTTAGAGCTGCGAGCTTTTTTTTGCTGGCGTTGTAGTGGCCAAAATCGGGCGTCGTTGGATCGGCGTCGAGCACGTTGAGAATGACGCCACTGCCGAGCGCTTGCTTATAAAAGCCTTCGCTCAGCAAACGCGGGGCGTCAAAGTTGATCTTCTCGTGATTGTTCTCCGCATCCAACCGGTCCGGCAGAAAGACGGCGGCATTGTTGACGAGCGCGCCGATGGGTCCGAGTTCCTCTGTGAGGAACGGAAACAGTTTGCGAACGAGGCCCGTATGCGTGAGATCCACCGAAGCCAGGCAGGCGCGGCTGCCGAGCCGCTGAATTTCGATCAGCGTTTTCTCCGCTTCCTTTTGCGAGGTGTTGTAATGGACGATAATGTCCCAGCCGGCGGCGGCCATATCGAGCGCAATGATGCGCCCGATGCGCCGTGAAGCCCCCGTCACGAGCGCCCACCCCTTCATTGGGTTTTCCTCACTCGGTACATCTCGATGCCCATCCCTGCGGCATCCGGCCGCAGCCTCGGTTTCTCCAAGCGCACCCGCACTTTGGCTATGCGGCGATCGCGGAAACAGAAACCGATGATTAACTCGGCCACGGTCTCCAGAAGAGGGATATGGCCCATGCCAGTGAGTTCGTTGCCGATGAAATGATAGACATCCATATAGTTTATGGCCCGGTCGAGCCCTTCGTCGGTCAAATCATCGAACCTTAACGCTTCGGCCGCTTCGCATTCCACGTTGATGATGATCGTCTGCGGCGCCTGCTTCTCCTGGGGGCGTATCCCAACGCGCAAAGCTGCAGCGTAGTCTCGTACAAAGATCCTCGTGTAATCGGCGGCCATCATTTGGTGGGCTCCGGTCTGGTTTTGGGACTGGTGGCTAAAGCCGTGAGGACGCCGTGCCAGGTGCGGATTTCCTGTTCTGTCATCGCGGCACGTTGCAACATGTTCTGCAGGCTCCGCGTCATGGCCGGGCGCATATCCTCAGCGACGAAGAAGCCGCGCTCGTCAAGCATGGCTTCGAGCCGGCGGTAGAAATTCCTGTATTCATCCTGGGTAGCGGGCCGGCTATGGCCGATGCGTAACTGTTCGGCCGGCACATCGACCTGCGCCTGATACCATTCATAACCGACCAGCAGAACGGCCTGCGCCAAATTGAGCGAAGCAAAATCAGGATTAAGCGGAATCGTTATGCGCGCATTCGCCAAAGCGACATGGTCGCTAAGCAGACCTGTGCGTTCCGGGCCAAACATCACGCCGATGCGCTGGCCATCGCGCGCGCGGCCGACCATATCCGTCGAGGCCGCGGACGCCGTCAGGATGCGGTTCACCATGTCATGGGCGCGTGACGTCGTGGCGTAGATGTAGTTTAGGTCCGCCAGAGCCGCGTCAACAGTCTCAAAGACTTTGGCCGTCTGGAGGATTTCGTTGGCGCCTGAGGAAGCACTCAACATGCGTTGGGTGTGAATGTCGCCAAGCGGCCAGGGGTCGCGGGGCGTCACAAGTCTGAGTTCGGAAAGCCCACAATTCATCATGGCGCGCGCGGTCATGCCGATATTTTCGACGAGTTGCGGGG
>JALYJG010000237.1 GCA_030775365.1 Pseudomonadota bacterium | reverse complement strand
GGGTATTCGGGTAGGGGGCTTCATGGTGATCCTCTTCTGGGGCGTCCCGGTGGGTTGGGCGGCCGTGCGCCGTGTCCTGCTCGAGCGTCCAGGTCATCTGTCCTTGCGCGAAGCCTTGCCGACCTTTATCCGCGACGAAGCCCGCCTGCTTCTGCCCGTGGCCGTCATCGCCTATGCGGTCATGCTTCTGTGCTGGCCATGGGCGCAGCAGAGTCCGATCCTGAATCCGTTGCGCGCCTTGAGCGAGTTCAGCAACTTCCCGCAGGACGTGGAGGTGCTGCTTGATGGCACGATCTACCGCTCCACCCAATTGCCGTGGTATTATGTCCCGCTGTATTTCGGCGTGCAATTGCCCGAACTTCTGTTGCTCCTGCTTGGCAGCTCGCTTCTCCTTTTGCCGACTTTTTGGCGACGTATGAACCTTCCCCGCAAGGAAACGCTGGTCCTGATCCTGCTGATGGCTTTTGCGCCGATCTTGTATGCGATCATTCACCATCCGGCACTGTACGACGCCGTGCGGCACTTCCTTTTTGCCGTTCCGTTGTTCTGCGTGTTGGCGGCCATGGCCGCGCGGCAGCTTTTCCTCTGGGCGGTTGGTGAGTTCCATCAGCCTTGGGCCCGGCACGCCGTGGCGGGTGGTCTTCTCGCTATTTTTGGCATCGCCGGCACTGGCCAGGCCATCACCATGATACGGTTGCACCCTTATGAGTACATTTATGTCAATCAATTCGCCGGCGGTGTTTCAGGTGCTTTCGGTCGCTACGAAATGGATTACTGGGGCAGCTCCTTCAAGGAAGCGGCCGCCGAGTTGCAGGATTTTGTGGCTAAGGAAGGCGGGGTGCCGGCGGGAAAAATCTATCGCATTGCTATTTGCGGTCCGTGGGATTCGGCGATGATATACTTGCCGCCGGACTATGAGCCGGTCGTAGCCAACGAGCCGGCCGAGTTCTTCCTCTCCACCACCCGCTGGATGTGCCAAAACATGCGGCCGGGGCGCGAAATCATCCAGGTCGCGCGCATGGGCGTGCCGCTGAGTATCGTGAAGGATTTACGCTAGCCAAAGCGACGGATGCGGAGGCCCTTGCCATGACTTAGTAGCCTCGCCCGCCACCTCGCCCGCCACCTCGCCAGGACCCCGGGTCTGTTGTCACCCCTGCGGTTTCAGCGCAGACGTCATTACGACCGGGTTGTTACGACAGATGTCTTCCAGAGTCTGCTATCCAAGATGATGCGATAAAAAGCGGCTGGCCACCTTCGCTACTGTCCGCGCGTTTGCATAGAGATAGGTGTTGCCGGTGTTCATGAGGGCGAAATAGTTGTGACCGTGGCTCAGATTCATAACCGTTATGGCAGCAAAAACCGGTGCCATGTAGGGCGCAGTCTTGAGCAGGAAATCATGGGCGCCGGGCGAACAGATCGCCCCGCGAGCCTTTTGCCACATCGTTTGAGCGCTGTTGCCGGCCGGTCGCCCGTTACCCTCATCGCATGCGTGCCGCGTTATACTCGCGCCAACAAGACATTTATAAGCGCCAAGAAAACCGGCGCCACCGGCGGTGAGATGGTCGAGATCAGGGGTCGCGTGCGCGATACTATTGGCGATCCCGTGAGCGACGTTATACGTGCCAAATGCGAGGTCAAACGCAAGCGCCCCGCCCAAGAAACCATAAATCGCAATCTTTTTCCTGTTCCCGGCCGCATAGGCGCCGGCCTCTTTCCACCGCTGCCGGATTTCTGCCGACATAGGCGTATGAGCGGGCGCGCAGCTTAAATTCAGTGATTGCATAGCCATAATATAGGTCCTTCAGAAAAGCCTAGCCTAGTCAAAAATCACGAAAGTAAAAGTGGAAAAACTGGCCTTGCTGTCAACTCGTTAACTCGATGAGTTTTGTTAACACTGCGCGGGCCGCGCCGGTGTCGAGACAATCGGCGGCCGCGCGGACCCCCTGGCTCAGGTCCTTAACTTTGCCCGCGACGACTAGGGCGCCAGCCGCGTTGAACACAACGATATCCCGGTAGGCGTTCTTTTCCCCGCGCAGCAAGGCGTGGATGGCGGCAGCGTTCTGCGTAGCATCCCCGCCTTTCAACGCAGCGAGGGGCGCGCGGGCGAGGCCGACCTGCTCGGGCTCAAGTGTGAAATGGCGTATCATGCCGTGCCGCAGCTCGACAATGTCGGTAGCCTCGGTCGTCGTCATCTCATCCATGCCGTCATGCCCGTGCGCGAGCCAGGCGGATTCGCTCCCAAGACCCTTCAGTACCTCCGCCATAGGGCCAAGCCATTCGAGACTGTAAACCCCGATCAAATGTTTCCGGATATTGGCCGGGTTGGTCAGAGGTCCGAGAAGATTGAAGATCGTGCGTCGATTGAGGCGGCGGCGTATCTCGGCGACGTGGCGCATGGCGGGATGATGACGCGGTGCGTGCAGGAAACAGCATTTCGCGACCTCGAGGCATTCTTCGAGGACCTTGAAATCGGCATCCACATTGATGCCAAGCGCTATGAGGACGTCCGACGAGCCAGAACGGCTGGTCGAGGCGCGGTTGCCATGCTTAGCCACTGGGACGCCGCAACCCGCCACGACGAGAGCGACAGCTGTCGATATGTTCAACGTGCCATGCGAATCCCCGCCGGTGCCGACGATGTCCATAGCACCGGGTGGCGCGTTGATCTTGAGGGCGTGATCGCGCATGGAGCGAGCCGCCCCCAGCAACTCGTCGGGCGTTTCGCCTTTTGTGTTCAGTGCGATCAGAAAACTGGCGAGGAGATCTTCCGACACCGCGCCGTTGAAAATGGCGTCGAAGGCGGAGCGAGAGTCCTCGCTGGTCAGGTCTTTGAGGGCGTCAACTTGCGCCAGCAACCGGGGAAAAGGCGCCGTCAAGCAAGGGCCAGAAAGTTTTTTAGCAGCGCGTGGCCGTGCTCGGTCGCGATGCTTTCCGGGTGGAACTGCACGCCGTGGATCGGAAGAGCCACGTGTCGAAGTCCCATAATTATTCCGTCCTCTGTTTCGGCGGTGACGAGCAGCTCCTTGGGAAGTGTGGCCGGTGCGACGACCAGGGAATGGTAGCGCGTGGCATTGAAAGGCGATGGCAGCCCCTGAAAGACGCTGTCGCCCCGGTGCAAGATCTTGCTGATTTTGCCGTGCATCGGTGCCGGCGCCAGCACGACGTCCCCGCCAAACGCATGGCCTATCCCCTGATGGCCGAGGCAAACGCCGAGAAGCGGTATCCGGTTCTCGCCAGCACCACGAATAAGATCAATGCAGATCCCGGCC
>JALYJG010000236.1 GCA_030775365.1 Pseudomonadota bacterium | reverse complement strand
CCCTTTCTATAAGCTGCCTTCCTGAACTTCTAGCAGCTTGTCTGCGGACTTTTGCACCTACATTCTGAACGAAATTTTGCCTGAAATGCCGGGGTAGTCGGCATCGTGCATAATTCGTGATTTCTGCACAGCAATGCCGGGCACCGGGCAGGGGCACAAAGCTCTTTACTTTTAATTAACCCTTCCTCCGCACAATGAGCATGTTGTAAACCGCTTCGGGGGTTCCATTGCAGAGGGCAGGGCATCAGGGCTTCACGCTCATCGAGCTTTCGATAGTGCTGGTCATCATCGGCCTCATTGTCGGCGGCGTGCTCGTGGGACAAGACCTTATCCGCGCGGCGCAAGTCCGGGCGCAGATAAGCCAGATTGAGCAATACAACGCGGCGGTGAACACGTTCCGGGACAAATACGGCGGCCTTCCGGGGGATTTGAACGCGTCGGCTGCCTCGCAGTTCGGGTTTCAGCCAAGAGGAGCCATTCCCGGGGAAGGCGATGGTAATGGCGTCATTCAGGGGGTAAATGGGAATGGCTCCGACACGGTGGATGGCTCGTATGAGGGGCGTGGAGAAACCGGCACATTCTGGGCCGATTTGGGCTCAGCGCATTTTGTTCCCGGAGCCAATCTAATCAGTGGACAGTTCTGGGGGTATGAAACCGGCACGTCAGGATACACGATAACGGCCACGACAGCTAATTCCATCAGCGATATTTTGCCTGCGGCAAAAATCGGAGCGGGCAATTATGTTTATGTCTGGAGCGGGGGTGTCACTGGCAACGATGGGACCAACTATTATGGCCTTTCTGCGATTACCTCCATTCCGTTTGACTATGCGCCCACTTCGGCAACAACTTTAACTGTGCAGCAAGCGTTTAGCATTGATAAAAAAGTGGATGATGGATTTCCCCAAACGGGCAACGTTTTAGCTATCTATCTAAATAAGGCGATAAGCGGCACAGGTGCGGTATGGGCAGCGGGTGGCGGTGTGGCAGGAACTTCCGATACGTCCGCAACACCCGGCTCTGCTACAACCTGCTATGACAACGGCAACGTGGGCGGCGCAACACAGCAATATTCCGTCGAAATCAGCAATGGCGCGGGCGCGAACTGCGCGCTCAGCTTTCGGTTTCAGTGACCGTAAGTTACTTTTTCTTTCCTCGTTTCGCCTGTGCCAAATCCGACCCGGCTACGCTCTTTACGGTCTTTGAACTTTTCGTGCTGCGCAACAGTTTCGATGCCTTGCTCGCATCGCGCTTAGAAGTGGGCATGATAAATCCTCTCAAATCATTTTACCCTGGAATTGTTTGATAGCTGCCCGGCGCTTTTTTTCCTTCTGGCGTTCGCGGCGTTGATGTAATCTCTCCCTGAAACCAAAACCCGAGCTGTGCATGGAAGCCGAAGGGCGAATAGCCGAGACGCTGTGCGAAGTGGCTGAGGAGCTGCCCTGGCATAAGCTACTCCAGCGCGCTCGCGGGGGAGTTGGTGCAACCCAAACAGGTGAGGGACGTATGGAAGGATTCAACGAGACGGACGCCGCGAATCTTCAGCGGGTCAAAGACGCCATGGCCGAGCGTGCCGTGGGGGGCGGTGGTGTGCTCGGGCAACCGGATGCCGCCGCTGCTGCCGCCTTCGCGGCGCTGCTGGATGCGGAAACGCGCCGGGAAGAGCTGCCTGAAATCGGTGGGGGCCGGGGAAGGCCCCGGCCACTTCGCCCGCTGACAGTTGGGCGGAAAGCGTCACCGGCAGACAGTCGGAGCCGGTGCTGGCCGCGTAGCTTCAGCCGCCTTGGCCTTGGTCATGGCTCCGCGCCCATGGGGGTGATGGTGACGGATTCGATAACGGCAATGCCACGCGTCGGCGGGTCGTAAAAATCGCGGTGCCACTCGCGGATGATGGCGCATTTGAAAGAAATAACGGCATGTATCACTGGCGCAAGCCGCTGGCCTTTAATATCCACCCGCATGGAGGGATAAAACAGGGTCAAGAACTGCCCGTAGTGCTGGTCAAAGCTGTAATTGCGAAGCTGGTGGTAGGCCGCGCCCTGCGCGGGCAGTATCGCGGTAAGCAGTATCAGGGTCTCCGGGCGGGTGCGGGTGTCATAGGGCACATACACGCGGTCGGCGGGAAATAACAGCGAGGGCGGCGTTTCAGCCGTGAGCGCCGTTTCGTCGCCTGACTCCTCCGGCTGGTGAGGTTTCGGCGGCATGGCCCATAGCTTGGTGTCTTGGCTCATCGCTCCAGTTCTCCTTCCTTTTCCGGCATCTGTTGCCGCTCTCCCAATATGTGCTCGCGCCAGTATTTCCGCCATGCCGCGCCAGCGTCATAGGCGCTGCGCTGTCGGGAAGCGGCTCGCTGCCACAATCGGTATCCGTCATGCTCCAGCGGGTCGCGGGCCTTGTTTGCCGCCCGCCTGCCACGGCTCAGCGCGTCGGCCATGGCTGCGCCGCGCTCCAGCGCATCTTCGGGGGTTTTCGGCGGATTGGCAAGCTTCTCTTTCTCCTCCCCGATGGCGCGGTCTATCGCATGGATTTCCCGCTTCAGGCTATTGACTTCCTGCACCGCGCGATTGAGGTTTCCACGGTCGCTTTGTTCCCCGCGCCGCTCCATCGCGTTCGCCGTCGGCCCTAAATGGTGGGTGGCCTCCTGCGCCTTCTTTTCCGCCCATTCCATATCACCGCGCTCAAGCGCCTTCTGGCGCTGCTGCTCATTGGTCAAATGCCCGTAGCGCCAGCGCTCGGCCTCCAGTTTCAAGCCCTGCTTTTCAAGCTCGCACGCTCCGCGCTCCGCCCATGCCTGACGCCACCGCGCAAGGTCTTTTTCCTTGTCCTCAAAAGTGAAAACCCGCTTACCTAAACCGTCCGCGCTCACCATGCGCACGCTGCTCAGCATATGGACGTGGTAGTTCCGGTCGTCGCCTTCCCGGTCGGGCCGGTGGATGTCCCCCTGGGCCGCAACACCTTTGCGCAAAAACTGCTCGCGCATGAAGTCCTTGACCATGTTTTCCCGCTGCTCGTCGGTAAGCTGCCACGGCAGGGAACCGACGAAGGTCATTCCGGTGATGGCGTTCTTGCGCGCCTCGTGCGCGTCGTAGAAGTTCCAGAGCTTGCCCGCGTCCCTCAGCTCCGGGTCAGGCGCGAACACGAATGATGCCAGGGGCAAGTCCCGATGGCGGCTGTAATCCTTCAGCTCGCCGGTGCGTTCCTCGGTGATGGACTGGCGGCTGTTGTAGGCGGCTTTGGCGACCATGCTTTGACCTTTCCCACGCGAGACTGAATCGGCGGTAAAGTGATAGCC
>JALYJG010000235.1:1074-3321 GCA_030775365.1 Pseudomonadota bacterium | reverse complement strand
AGACTGATGGGCTCATCAAGTACCACAGGGGCATGATCCACATTGTCGATCGAAAAGGGCTCGAACATGTGGCCTGCGAATGCTATTCGGTCGTGCGGCGTTTCAACGGCTCGTTTGAGCCGCATTTGGCTCCCTCGCGTGAAACCAGGGCCAAGTCCCGCGCGCATTAGCTTGTGTCAATCGGGAGGACGCGCCCGCCAGTGATGGTGGGGGCCCGCCGCCGGCTGATCAAACCTTTCTTAACGCGTTGCCAGGCTCCCGGCCTTTTCGAACGAGATCGGATCGGGCATCGCCGGGGTGCGGATGTGAGACCGTTTGCAAAGCCTCAATAAGATGCATTTAAGCGCGGTCATTTTATGTAACGTTTTTGTAAGGTTTTGACGCCTAGCCTTGGCGGGCCCGGATAGAGGGGCGAGAGGATAAGATGGCAGGCCATACGATTACGAACGAAAAGGCCGGCTTTCGGGGAATCCCGACTTTGGCTGTGACAGCTCTTGGTATTGTTTTCGGCGATATCGGAACGAGCCCGCTTTATGCCCTGAAAACTGTTATCGATTTGGCCGGCGTAGAACTGCAACCAGTGACCATTCTCGGACTTTTGTCCCTGATTGTCTGGACGCTTGTGATCACGGTGTCGGTCAAATACGTCACCTTCGTCATGCGTGCCGACAATGATGGCGAAGGCGGTATCCTGGCGCTGATGTCGCTTTTAAAAGCCCAGAAAGACAATCAGGCCCTTATCATTGCGGTTGGCCTGTTTGGCGCGGCCCTGATTTATGGTGATGGCGCCATAACTCCGGCAATTTCGGTTTTGTCGGCCGTCGAAGGCCTAAAAATGGCCGCGCCGGCCGTGGAACCCTTCATTCTTCCTTTCTCCGTGCTCATTCTGCTGACGCTATTTGCCGTTCAGTATCACGGGACCGCACGTATTGGCTGGGTCTTTGGCCCCATCATGGGCGTGTGGTTCGTGGTTATCGGTGTTCTCGGCGTCTGGGGGATTGCTCAACATCCATCTGTTTTGATGGCCTTAAACCCGTGGTACGGGCTGCACTATCTTTTTACCAGCGGCCACAAAGGCTTTCTTGTGCTCGGCGGGGTGTTCCTGGCGGTCACGGGCGCCGAGGCACTTTATGCGGATATGGGTCATATCGGGGCGCGGCCCATCCGCCTGGCCTGGTACGGGCTCGTCCTGCCGGCTCTGGTGCTTAATTACGCCGGACAAACGGCACTTCTTCTCGATGGCGCGACCGCGGATGACAATATCTTTTACCGCCTTTGCCCGCAGGCCCTTCTTCTTCCTTTTATCATATTGGCAACGGTAGCTACGGTTATCGCTAGCCAAGCCATCATAACAGGCGCGTTCTCTATGACGCGACAGGCAATCCAGCTCGGATGGTGCCCGCGTTTGCAGATCACGCAGACTTCCGCCGGCGGCTATGGCCAGATTTACGTCGGCGGTGTCAACTGGATGCTCATGATCATTACGGTCGGCCTGACCGTTGCTTTTGGTAGCTCTGACCGCCTAGCCGCCGCTTATGGCATCGCTGTCTCCCTGACGATGCTTCTGACAACGATGTTGCTGTATGTCGTCATGCGCCGGATATGGTTATGGCGGCGGGTGCCGAGTCTTTTGACAGCTGGCATCTTCCTTTGCATTGATGCCGCTTTTCTCGGCGCCAATTTGCTCAAAGTGCTCGAAGGCGGGTGGATACCGCTGGTGCTGGCCGTTATCATTTACACCCTTATGATCACCTGGCGGCGCGGCGCCGTTGCTCTGGCGCGCGAAATCCAGTCGCTGACGATGCCGGTGGATTACTTTATCGGCTATCTTATGACGGCCTCGATCGCCCGCGTTCCTGGAACAGCCGTCTTTCTTACGAAATCGGTCGCCGATACGCCGCCCATCGTCTTATGGCACGTGACGCATAGCCGCTCTCTGCATCAGTATGTCGTGGCCCTGACGCTTAATGTGCAGCCTGTCCCGTGGGTCCGCGCCGATCAGCGCGTGACCCTGCAGGTATTGACGCGCGGCTTTTGGCGCGTAACGGCCAATTACGGCTTTATGGACAAAGTCGATATTCCATTTCTTCTGGAACAGCTTCGACAGCACGGCTGTCCGGATCTAAATCTCGCCGATATCACCTATTATATTAGCCACGAAACCATTTTGCATCGACCGGACGGCGCAGGTCTGCCGCGCTGGCAGCTGGCCACTTACGCCTTTATGCAGCGAAATTCTGTGCAAAT
>JALYJG010000235.1:0-1064 GCA_030775365.1 Pseudomonadota bacterium | reverse complement strand
GTATTTGAGCCTGCCGCGAGATGCGGTCGTCGAGTTGGGCCGCCAGATCGAAATTTAAGGTCGGGCTTCGCAGGCCCGCTTTACCGAAGGGCCGGCTTACAAAAGGCCGGCTTCACAAAATCCCGCTTCTGGCTTAGAAACGCGCTGATCCCGTCAAAGCGCCGATGCCGAGGGACAGTCTCGAGGTCCATCGCCTGAGGCAAACACACTTAGCTGGAAAGGATCATCCGTTTTTCATGTCTCGCAAGCCGAAACTGGCCCTTAAGCAACTCGGCCGCCAAGCCATGCCTGCGTCGTCGCCCGATCGCGCCGTGCTCGAGCGCGTGCCGAACGCCCATGTGGGCACGATGTTCCTGGCGCGCTTCGTCGCGCCCGAATTCACATCCATTTGCCCCGTGACAGGCCAGCCAGATTTTGCCCATCTGGTCATTGATTATGTCCCAGGAGCGTGGCTGCTGGAAAGCAAGTCCCTGAAGCTTTACCTAACCTCGTTCCGCAATCATGGCGCTTTCCACGAAGATTGCACCGTCTCGATTGGTAAACGTATAGCGGCTTTGATTAGACCCGTTTACATCCGCATCGGCGGCTATTGGTACCCACGTGGCGGCATCCCGATCGATGTGTTCTGGCAGAGCGGCCCTCCGCCCAAGAACCTTTGGCTACCGGAGCAGGGGGTCGCCCCCTACCGGGGGCGCAGTTAAGGGCCGGACCTCTGTAGCCGGCGCAATAACCCTTCATTTCTTTGCGTGTGGTAATCAAATCCGGTATAAGGACCCCGCCGGAGCCGCCGTTGCGCCCCGTTGACCGGAGATCATATGACCGGAGATCACATCGTGCCGAACACCCTGTCGAGAAATTTTCGAGTGCCCTGCATCACTAAGCTCATCACCGCCGGTTTTGGCCTTTTGCTGTCTCTCTTAGCCGGGCCCGTCCTGGCTGATGGCATTCCCCGCCCCTGGGGATTGGGTTTGCAGCCGCCGGGATCGCCGATCGCTGCACGCATCAATTCCTTTCATGATGTTTTGTTATGGGTCATCATAGCGATCAGTATACTGGTCCTGCTG
>JALYJG010000234.1 GCA_030775365.1 Pseudomonadota bacterium | reverse complement strand
CTTCAGGGCTGTAGTCCCATCCATCGCAAATTCCACCTGATGGCCGAACATCTCGAGCATCCAGGTCAGAGTCTTGCCGGACGCCTCGTTGTCATCGACGACCAAAAGCCGCATCGGGCCCGATGGGCTGTCCCCCGCGGGCTTCTCGTCCTCCTTGGCTCTATGGGCCGCGGCGCCCGACAGAAGCGGCAGGCTTACAACGAAGGTACTGCCCTTGCCGAGGCCATCGCTGCGCACCTCCACCGAGCCCCCATGCATGTCGACAATACTCTTTACGAGCGTCAGGCCGATCCCTAGCCCGCCCTGGGACCGCTCCATCGAACTGTCGACTTGCGAAAACATATCGAAAATAGACTCCTGCATGTCTTTCGGGATGCCTATGCCGTTATCAGCAACTTCAACGACGACCGTGCCGTCCTCGATGCGGGCCCCGATCTTGATAGCCCCGCCCTTGCCCGAATATTTCGCCGCGTTGTTCAAAAGGTTGGAGAAGGCCTGCGACAGGCGGGCGGCATCGCCATTTAAAAGGATGGGCGCCGACGGCAAATCAGCCACAAGCGTTTGCCCGCGGGCAAGCGTCAGTGGACGCGCCGCTTCGATCGCGGTTTGCACGACCCCGGCCAGCAAGACGGGGCTACGGCGCAGTTCGATCTTGCCCTGCGTAATGCGCGATACATCCAGCAAATCATCGAGGATACGTGTCATTTGCGCAATCTGCCGCTTGACGAGATTGCCGGTCTCCTCCCGCAGGGCCGCGTCAAGCGAGGGTGCGCTCAGGATGTGGACCGCGTTGCTGATCGGCGCCAGGGGGTTGCGCAATTCATGGGCGAGCATGGCGAGAAACTCGTCCTTTTTGGCGTCATTGGCTTTAAGCTCTCCATAAAGCTCAGCGTTGCTGACGGCCGAAGCCGCGAGATTGGAAAGGGCGCCGCCGAGGGCTATCTCTAATTCGGAAAACCGGTGTGGCGAGCGGTAGTAAAAGACAAGTGTGCCGTTTGAGATCCCGCGCACGCGCAGCGGCAGCGCCATAAGGCTACAAATGCCCTCGCTGGCATAGAGTTTGCGGCGGGCCTCCAGCATTTCAACGGCATTCACATCCTCGGCGATAACCGGCCCCTCCGGCACCGGAGCCGCTTGCGAGTATCCGCTGATCACATCCTGTTGGTAACGATCCGAAAGCTTGCTGGCATGGCCGATGGACCACTGGTCGTTGCGGATATCGTACCGCCACAGCGCATAGGCATCCGCAGCTATCATGCGGCTGGACAGCGCTAAAATGCCCGCAAACACCGACCCGATGTCGGGCGCGGCACTTAAGCTTCCCGACGCCTCGACGAGCAGAGACAATTGTTCCTGCATCATCTTGTAGCGGCTCAACATCTCTTCTTGCTTGCGGGATAGTTCCTGCGCCTCGCGGAACAAGCGCGCGTTATCGACGGCGAGAGCCGCCCGGCTCGCTAGTTCCATGGCGCAATGAATATCGTCCGGAACGTAGCGATAGGCGGATTCGGACATGACGAGCGTCATGGCGCCGAGCGTCTGTCCACGGGCAATGAGCGGCACGACAAGTATTGATTTCAACCCGAGCCGACGCATCATCTCGAGATGCTCACTGTCTAGAGCGCCTTTCGCCAGCAGATCGTCCGTGACTTCCGAATGAATCTGCGGTGCGCCGGTGCGCAGCACGGTCATGAGAGAACTTGAGGGGTTGACGTGCGGCGGGTAGCGGCGCCGAAATTCCCGCGCCAGTTCGACCTTTTTCTGGTCCTTGTGAGCGACCTCGATGTGTTGGACCTGACTGTCCTTTGTAAAAAGGTCCAGCGCGCACCAATCGGCAAAACGGGGAATGACAAGTTTGCAGACTGTCGAGAGCGTCTGTTCATAGTCGAGAGAAGACCCGAGCACATGCCCAGCCTCAAGGATCATCCATTGGCGATCAACAGCCAGTTGGTTCGCTGCGGCATTGTGGGCGATAGCTAATGCGCCGGCGATCTGTCCTTCCTCGTCGCGGATCGGGGACAGAGAAAGGGAGATCCTTAAACGCAACCCGCTCTTCGTGCACCACACCGTCTCGAAGCGATCGGGGGCCTCGCCCTTTCCGAGACGATCCATGGCAAGCTGATCGGCACCGAGTAGATCCTCAGGGACAAGGCGGGCGCCAGGCTGGCCCACCATTTCTTGCGCGCCGTAGCCGAGTAACGTCTCGGCCGCCCGATTCCAGAAAGTAATTATCCCGTTCAAATCACGGGCAATGATTGCATCGGATGAGGAGCCGACGAGGGCAGCCAGATAATCTTTTGTTGCCTTGGGCTGCATCACTGGTCCTGGGCTTCTTTGACCAGATAAACAGTCGTACAAAAACCCCTTAAGCGTCAACTATAGCTTATCTATACTGCGTTTCTGGGCACTTAGAAGCCAGGCCGCACTTGCTCTGAGAAGCCTCTTTTACGGCTTGGACGCCGAAGGCATCACGGCCGAGCTCGCAATTGAGCCCGTCTTCTCGACGACGAGCACTTCAAAACTCCCTGGCAGAATGGGCGGGCGACCACCATCGGCCGGCTTCGCACCGAACTTGGCGGTTGGTAGATAAATTCTGCCTGTCTTGGCGTCGAAGGCTATGGTCCGGGCCCCTGTCTGGGTTTCGACCGTCTCGATCAGTTGCGGGTCCTTCGTATCCACCGCAAGAACTGATAACGTTCCTGTAGCGCCTGAAGGGATAAAAGCCAGGTGATCGGCCGCGTCATAGGCAGCGCCGTCCGCGCCGCCGCCGATGGCGAAATTTTTAACGAGGGCGCCGTCTTTCGCAGTGCGGACCTGCGCCGAGCCATCGCAAGCAATGATCAGCTGCTTTTCTTTGGGCGCGAATACGATGCCTGTCGGCCCCTCGCACGCGTCCAATTTATAACGCGCGACGACTGTCCTGCCTTTAATATCGATCACGACAGCCTCATTCTTGTCCTCGACCGTTACATAGGCCCGCCCATCGCCGTCGACCGCAGCTTCCTCGAGATCACCGCCGATCTGAATTTGGCCCACCGCCTTGTGCTCTTGTGTGTCGATCAGCGTGATATCACCTGCTTTATGGTCCATCACGAGAACGAGTTTAGTCGAAGGATCATACGTCGCCGCGTCGGGCCTGTTGCCGGTCGGGACAGTCGATTCCAGAGCGCCTGTCTTACCATTGACGATGGTCGCAGTATCCGTTGCCCCATTTGTTATCAAAACCTGTTGGCCGTCATTGATCGGCAGCGCGGTGTGGATTTGGGAACCGGCCGCAAAATCGGCCGTTACGGCGCCGCTCTTCAAATCGACGGCCGTCACGCGGTCGCCATGGGCGATCAAAGCACGCC
>JALYJG010000233.1 GCA_030775365.1 Pseudomonadota bacterium | reverse complement strand
GGGTAAGAGCTTCACCGGCCGAAAAAAATACGTAAAAGTTTCGGGCGCATTCCTGAAGTCGCGGAGATGCCCAACCTGATCGAAGTGCAGCGTCGCTCCTATGACGACTTCCTGCAGATGAACGTTCCTGTCGAGAAGCGCGAGCGCCGAGGCCTTCAAGAAGTCCTTATGTCGGCTTTCCCGATTTCTGATTTCTCGGAACGGGCGGTTCTGAATTTCTTGTCTTACGAGCTCGAGCAGCCAAAATATGATGTCGAGGAGTGCCAGCAGCGCGGCATGACTTATGCAGCTCCGCTTAAAGTCACACTGCGCCTGACGGTATTCGACGTTGAAGAGAACACCGGCGTGAAGTCCATTCGCGACATCAAAGAGCAAGATGTTTATATGGGCGACATGCCGCTCATGACGGCAAACGGCACCTTCATCATCAACGGCACCGAACGCGTCATCGTCAGCCAGATGCATCGCAGCCCTGGCGTATTTTTTGATCACGATAAAGGCAAATCCCATTCATCGGGTAAATATTTGTTCGCTGCGCGCGTGATACCTTATCGCGGTTCCTGGCTTGATTTTGAGTTCGATGCCAAAGATCTCATTTATGTACGCATCGACCGCCGTCGTAAGTTACCCGTCACGTCTCTGCTTTACGCGCTCGACAATGATGCGACCGATAAGCTTCGCATCAAGCGCAAAAAGGAAAACAAGCCGATCCAGCTGCAAGAAATCCAAGGGATGGGCAAGGAAGAGATCTTAAGCTCGTTCTACGAAACCGTCCTTTACAAAAAGACAAAGAACGGCTGGACGACGGCCTTTAGCCCCGAACGCATGAAGGGTCAGAAACTGTTGGTCGATCTTGTCGACGCCAAGACGGGCAAATCGGCCGCTGAAGCGGGCACCAAAATGACCGCACGCCTCGGCGCGAAGCTCGTCGAGCAGGGCCTTAAGGAGATTCTCGTTCAAACGAATGAGCTCGTCGGCCAGTATCTGGCAAACGATATGATTGACGAGAAGACCGGCCAGGTACTGTTCGAGGCCGGCGACGACCTCACGGCCGACGCACTCGAGAAGCTTGAAGAGAACGGCGTCAAAGAGCTCGCTGTCCTCGGTATCGATCATATCAATGTCGGGCCTTACATTCGCAACACCATGATGGCCGACAAGAATTCGACTCGCGAAGAAGCGCTGATCGATATCTACCGCGTCATGCGTCCGGGCGAGCCGCCGACACTCGAGTCGGCTGAAACGATGTTCCGCGGTCTCTTCTTTGAACTCGACCGCTACGATTTATCGCCCGTCGGCCGCGTGAAAATGAATTCTCGCCTCGGTTTCAAGACCGACGATCAGGTCCGCGTGCTCCGCAAGGAAGACATCATCAAGATCCTCCGCATCATGTGTGACCTCAAGGATGGCCGTGGTGAAGTCGACGACATCGATCATCTCGGCAACCGGCGCGTTCGCTCGGTCGGCGAACTGATGGAGAACCAGTATCGCGTTGGCCTGCTGCGCATGGAGCGAGCAATCCGCGAACGCATGAGCTCGATTGAAATCGATACGGTCATGCCGCACGATTTGATCAACGCCAAACCAGCCGCAGCGGCCGTGCGCGAATTCTTCGGCTCCTCGCAGCTCAGCCAGTTCATGGACCAAACCAATCCTTTGGCGGAGATCACGCATAAGCGCCGTGTTTCGGCCTTGGGGCCTGGCGGTCTTACGCGCGAACGTGCGGGCTTCGAAGTTCGCGACGTTCATCCCACCCATTATGGACGTATCTGCCCGATTGAGACGCCGGAAGGTCCGAATATCGGCCTGATCAGTTCGCTCGCCACCTACGCGCGGGTCAATCAGTATGGCTTCATTGAAAGCCCCTATCGCCGCGTCAAGTCGGGCCGCGTCACACCCGAGGTCGTGTATCTTTCGGCCATGGAAGAAGGCCAATACACCATCGCGCAGGCGAATGCGGAGATGGATAAGTCCGGCAAATTTGTCGGCGAAGCTCTGATCGTACGTAAGAACGGTGAAAACATCGTCTGCCCGATCGAGGAGGTCGATTTCATCGACGTGTCACCGAAACAGATAGTCTCGGTCGCGGCTGCGCTGATTCCGTTTCTCGAAAACGACGACGCCAACCGCGCCCTTATGGGATCGAACATGCAACGTCAGGCCGTGCCCCTGATCCAAAACGACGCTCCACTCGTGGGCACCGGAATGGAGGGCATCGTCGCCCGGGATTCCGGCGTGGCCATTGCGGCCAAGCGATCGGGTGTCATCGATCAGGTGGATGCGACCCGTATCGTTATTCGTGCTACCGAAGAAACAGATTCGGGCGCACCGAGCGTCGACATCTACAACATGCTGAAGTTTCAGCGGTCCAACCAAAGCACCTGCATTACACAGCGCCCGCTTGTTAAGGTTGGCGACCAGGTTAAGAAAGACGACATCATCGCTGATGGTCCGTCGACACAGCTGGGTGAACTGGCCCTTGGCCGGAACGCGCTCTGCGCTTTCATGCCGTGGAATGGCTACAACTTCGAAGATTCTATCCTGATCTCTGAGCGCATCGTGCGTGACGACGTCTTCACCTCGATCCACATCGAGGAGTTCGAAGTCATGGCCCGCGACACCAAGCTCGGCCAGGAGGAAATCACGCGCGACATCCCGAATGTCGGCGAAGAAGCCCTGAAGAATCTCGATGAAGCGGGTATTGTCTATATCGGTGCCGAAGTGAACCCTGGCGACATTCTCGTGGGTAAGGTCACGCCGAAGGGCGAAACACCGATGACGCCGGAAGAAAAGCTATTGCGTGCGATTTTCGGTGAAAAAGCCGCCGACGTCCGCGATACGTCCTTGCGTCTTCCACCCGGTGTCACCGGCACGATTGTCGAGGTGCGGGTATTTTCGCGCCGTGGCGTCGATAAGGATCAACGCGCGATTGCAATCGAACGCTCTGAAATCGAGCGTTTGGCAAAGGATCGCGACGACGAGCGCGCGATTCTGGAGCGTAATTTCTTTGCGCGTTTGAAGGAATCGATCCTCGGGCACAAGGCGGCGTCGGGTCCTAAGAACTTCCCCGTCGGCAAACAGATCACCGAAGAACTGCTCGAAGACTATACACGGGGCCAGTGGCGCCAGATCAGCGTCAAGGACGACAAGGTCATGGAGCAAGTCGAGGGCATCAACAAAGTTTTCGACGATCAGATCAACGCCCTGAAGAAACGCTTCGAAGACAAGGTTTCGAAGCTCCAGCGCGGCGACGAACTGCCCCCGGGCGTCATGAAGATGGTCAAGGTCTTCGTTGCCGTGAAGCGTAAGCTCCAGCCGGGCGATAAGATGGCCGGCCGGCACGGTAACAAAG
>JALYJG010000232.1 GCA_030775365.1 Pseudomonadota bacterium | reverse complement strand
GCGTGATGCTGTACGAGCGGGGTCAGGATAGCAATAAGATCCGCGTCCAGGCGGACAATATCGACCAGCCTTTCGATATGAACGAAGGCATGAAGCTTGATCTCGGCTCCACGGCCAAGCTAAGAACGCTCGTCTCATATTTGGAAATCATGAGCGAATTGTACCGGCGCTACGCCGGGCTTTCGCCGGACGATCTGCAGGACCTTGAGGACGACGCGCCGGATCCGCTGACCCGCTGGGCGACACAATGGCTCACCGACCACAACACGGCGACGCTTGAAGACATGCTGCGAGCGGCCATGGAACGGCGCTATTCCGGCAACCCGCACGAGGTCTTCTTCACCGGCAGCGGCGCCCACAGCTTCGTCAATTTTGAACATTCCGAAGACGGCAAGATCATGGATTTGCACGAGGCGTTCCAGGATTCCGTCAATCTCGTCTTTATCAGAGTCATGCGCGATATCGTCAATTACACGATCGGCCAAGGCACGCAAACGAAGCAGGAATTGCTTGACGATCCCGATGAGCCCGCGCGGCTTGCCTATCTTCAGCGCTTCGCCGACCAGGAAGGCATTGTGTTCCTTAACCGCTATATCAACGATTACAACGGTCTTTCGGCCGAGAACGCGTTGGCCCGTATGGTCAAGGACGCCCGGCATAAGGGCGCTACGTCACGGACGATCCTATTCCGCTCCGCCCGCCCGCAGGGGAGCTTTGAAGACTATGCCGCTTTCATGGGCAAACAGGATTTTGGCGAAAAGGTCAGCCCGGAGCGTCTGCACAAGCTTTACAATGAATATCCCGTCGATCGCTATAACCTGGCCGACAGGGCCTATATCACAGGCTTGAACCCAATGGAGCTGTGGCTTGGGACCTATCTGCAATCCAATCCGCAATCGACGCGCCGGGCGCTCATCGAAGCGAGTAAGCAGGTCCGGCTCGAAAGCTATGCCTGGCTTTTCCGGCCGCAACTCAAACACGCGCAAGACACGCGCATCCGCATCATACTCGAAGAAGACGCTTTCGCGCGTATTCAGAAGCGCTGGGCGCGGCTCGGCTACCCGTTTGGGCATTTGGTGCCAAGCTTGGCAACGGCAATCGGCAGTTCGGCCGACCGGCCCGATGCGCTGGCCGAACTGGTCGGCATCATTTTGAACGGCGGGGTTAAACTGCCAACCGTACGTTTTGAATCTCTCGAATTCGCCAAGAACACGCCCTATCAGACCGAACTCGTGCATGACACGAGCTTGCGCGGCCGCGCTTTGATGGATCCGGCGATTGCGCGCGTGATGATGGACGTCATGAGCGAAGTCGTCGACAAGGGGACGGCCCGACGCGCCAAGAACTCTTACCTGGATACGGCAGGCCAACCCCTGACGATCGGCGGCAAAACAGGAACCGGCGATCAGCGCTATGATGAATTCAGCGCCGGCGGGCATTTGCTGAACTCGCGGGTTGTTAACCGCACGGGAACATTTGTTTTCTATATCGGCGATCATTTCTTCGGCACGATTACGGCCCATGTCGCCGGCGAAGACGCGGCCGCCTACAAGTTCACAAGCGCGCTATCGGCGCAGATGCTGAAGGCGCTCGCGCCTATTCTCAATCCTGTTGTCAACGGCGAACAGCCCCGGCCTGCGATAGCACCGACAACAGAACCCCCGCCGCCGGCCGTTACCGCTGCGGCGGCGCCGTCAGGGTAAACTTCCGAGCGGGGGTAGCGGGGGGGGACAGCCGCAATTTGCGGCGCCCGGATCTCGCGCCCAGATCTCGCGCCCAGATCACCGCCCGGATTTCAGATGTGTTTCTCGCGGGGGCCTTTGCGCCTAGCGGGGCGGTTTCCCCGCCAGCTTCAATTAGGCCGTTCCGCTCTTCTTGTCGTCCTTGACCTCGCTGAATTCGGCGTCGACGACGCCCGGATCCTGCGTTGCCCCGGCCGCTGGACCCTGTTGCCCACCGGCAGCGTCCTGGCTCTTATACATCTGCTCACCGAGCTTCATCGAGAACTGGGCCAAGGCTTCTGATTTGGTGCGGATCGAAGCCGCATCGCCGGAATCCATGACGCCCTTCAGATCGGCCAGCGCATTTTCGATCGCTGACTTATCTTCCTGGCCCAATTTATCGCCAAAATCCTTCATCGATTTTTCGGTCGAGTGGATCAGCGTATCGGCCTGGTTGCGAGCTTCCACGGCCTCGCGGCGTTTCTTGTCCTCGCCCGCATTGGCCTCGGCTTCTTTAACCATGCGCTGGATATCGGCATCCGAAAGACCGCCCGAGGCCTGAATACGGATTTGCTGTTCCTTGCCGGTGGCCTTGTCCTTGGCGGTCACACTGACGATACCGTTGGCGTCAATATCGAAGGTAACTTCGACCTGGGGCATGCCGCGCGGTGCGGGTGGAATGCCGACGAGATCAAATTGACCGAGCAGCTTGTTGTCGGCCGCCATTTCGCGCTCGCCTTGGAAGACGCGGATCGTGACAGCATTTTGATTATCTTCCGCCGTCGAGAATACCTGGCTCTTCTTCGTGGGAATCGTTGTGTTGCGATCGATCAGGCGCGTGAACACGCCACCCAGCGTCTCGATGCCGAGCGAAAGCGGCGTAACATCGAGCAGCAACACATCCTTAACGTCGCCCTTCAGCACCCCGCCCTGAATGGCGGCGCCGATAGCTACAACCTCATCCGGATTGACGCCGCGATGCGGCTCGCGCCCGAAGAACTCTTTCACGACATCGATGATTTTCGGCATGCGCGTCATGCCGCCGACGAGGATGACCTCGTTGATATCGCCGATCTTGAGGCCGGCATCCTTGAGGGCCTGGCGGCAGGGCTCAATGGTTTTCTGCACGAGATCATCGACGAGCGCTTCGAGCTTGGCCCGCGTCAGCTTGATGCTGAGATGCTTGGGGCCTGACTGGTCAGCCGTGATGAAGGGCAGATTGACTTCCGTCTGCATGGCCGAAGAAAGCTCGATCTTGGCCTTCTCGGCGGCTTCCTTGAGCCGCTGCAAGGCCAGACGATCCTGCCGCAAATCAATAGCCTGCTCTTTCTTGAATTCATCGCAGAGGAAATCCACGACGCGGGTATCGAAATCCTCGCCGCCCAGGAACGTATCGCCATTGGTCGATTTTACCTCGAAGACGCCATCGCCGATTTCAAGAATTGAGACGTCGAAGGTGCCGCCGCCGAGATCATAGATAGCGACTGTCCCGCTCTTTTTCTTTTCCATGCCGTAAGCGAGGGCTCCCGCCGTCGGCTCGTTGATAATGCGCAACACTTCAAGGCCGGCGATCTTGCCGGCATCCTTGGTGGCCTGGCGCTGGCTGTCGTTGAAATAGGCCGGGACAGTAATGACGGCTTGCGTCACTT
>JALYJG010000231.1 GCA_030775365.1 Pseudomonadota bacterium | reverse complement strand
ATACAAGTCTGATCAATTCCTGGCCCGCTGTTCTCAACGGCCATACGGTCGGTTGCGTGATCAACAACAACAGCGGCAGCAACGTGCACTGGTTCTTCCAGGTGCTGGCCATCCAGTAAGGAAGGGCCTGCCCGCAATAAAAAAAGGCCCGGACGATCTCCGGGCCTTTTCTCTTTCGTGACGGAAGACGCTTACTGTGCGGCGGGCGCCGTCACTTCATTATGCTTTTTGCGGAAGATACGGCCACTCTGGCGGTTCTCTTTTCGCTGGATGCGCGCCTGCTCGGTTCCGTTGATGCGCCCGTTGCGGCCGGCCCTGTATTCGGCGCGGTCGACATGTGCCTGGCCTCTTTCAAGCTTGCCGACTTCCTTATTCGTCAGGGCGCCACTGTCGGTCCCACGTTGGATACGCGTCTCCTGGTTAACGTTGCGCTGCACGTCGGCCTGCATCCGCTTATCCGAAACGGAGTTCGGGTTGCCCTTAACGCCATTGCTCTCAGCCTTCTGGATTGCCAAATTCTCCTGGCTCTGTTCCTTCTGGATTTTAGCCTGTTCGGCTGGGGAGATGCTCCCGTTCTTGTCGGCATTCGCTTCGGTCCGCTCGATGCGAGCTTCGCCCTTCTCGAGACGGGCGGCTTCGCCTGTCGACAACTGGCCGGACTTCAGGCCTTGTTCGATCTGCTGTTGTTCGGCGACGTTGCCATTGACGTCCGCCTGATTGTTCGGGCCGGCGGCGTAGGCAGCCGGAGCCATGACCAAGGTCATCAGCAGGGCGGTGGTCGTCATTAACTTCGACATTGCATAATCTCCTAAGTTTGTAAGGAAGAGCGTTTTTACCCTTCGTTAGTAGAGGAGAATGTCTTACCAATAAGGCTAATTCTTGTCCAAGGCGGGGATTGATTCGGGCATGGTTAAAGCGAATTTTACCGATCCTTAGGCGCGGCAGTCGCCAGCATTAACCGCGGCACACGGCCGCCGCCCTGCAGATGAACGCACAGGATTTCGTCGATGTCGGCCTCGTTTTTGGGCGAATACCATACCCCCTCGGGGTAGATCACAAGGCACGGACCTAGTTCGCACCTGTCGAGGCAACCTGCGCCATTAATGCGGGTTTCGGCCAAACCCATCTCTTTGGCCCGCCTTTTCATGTAATTGCGAAGCCGCTCGCTGCCCTTGCTGGCGCAGCAACCCCTTTCATGGCCGGCCGGCCGCTGATTGGTGCAACAGAAAACATGGTGCTCGTAGAACAGCGGAGGATCGGCGGGTGATGTCGTCATGGAGGTGTTTAAGTCCGTGGACCAAGTGGCGGAGATAGAATAGATTTTTCCTGATTCGAGGCTCTTGCTTTTCAGGCAAGAAAGAACCATGTAGAAACGACCGGTTCGTTGGTAGTCGCTACGTGCTGGCGGATTATAGCTGACGACTAACAACTAACAATAAGCAACAACGATGCTCACCAGCCTAGCCCGCAAGTTTTTTGGCTCCCATAACGAACGTATCCTGCGTGCCCAGGATCGTGTGCTGGACCGAATTAACGCCCTCGAGACCACGTTCAAACCCTTATCCGACGAGCAATTGCGGGGTAAAACAGCCGAATTTAAGGTGCGTATCGCCAAGGGCGAAACGCTCGACCAGCTCTTGCCGGAGGCCTTTGCGACCGTTCGGGAAGCCGCCTACCGGGTCTTGGGCCAACGCCCCTTCGATGTGCAGCTTCGCGGCGGCATGGTCTTGCATGACGGCAAAATCGCCGAAATGAAGACGGGCGAAGGCAAGACACTTGTGGCCACACTCCCGGTTTACCTAAACGCCTTATCAGGGAAGGGCGTCCACGTTGTAACGGTCAACGACTACTTGGCCCGGCGTGACAGCGCCTGGATGGGTCGCGTTTATGGGTTCCTCGGGTTAACCGTGGGGTGCATCGTGCATGGGCTCGATGATACCGAGCGCCACGACGCCTATGCCGCCGACATCACCTATGGCACGAATAACGAATTCGGGTTCGACTATCTGCGCGATAACATGAAGTTCGCCCATGGCGATCTTGTGCAGCGTCCGTTTAATTTCGCTATCGTCGACGAGGTCGATAGTATTCTGATCGACGAGGCCCGCACACCCTTGATCATCTCTGGGCCGGCCGAAGATTCCTCTGATCTTTATATAAAGGTCGACGCGCTGATTCCGCTGCTGTCCGAGGCCGATTTCGAAAAAGACGAGAAGGCGCGCATCGTGACGCTGACCGAAGCCGGCAACGTCCGGATCGAAAGCTTGCTGGCTGACGTCAGTCTGCTAGCCCCGGGCGGCGGTCTTTATGACGCGCAAAACATACAAGTCGTGCATCACGTCAATCAGGCCCTGCGTGCACATAAACTATTCACGCGTGACGTCGACTACATCGTCAAGGGCGGGAAGGTCATTATCATTGACGAGTTTACCGGCCGCATGATGGAGGGGCGCCGCTACTCCGACGGCTTGCATCAGGCGCTCGAGGCCAAGGAACGCGTGGATATACAGCGCGAAAACCAGACCTTAGCGACGATCACGTTCCAGAACTATTTCCGAATTTATCCAAAGCTCGCCGGCATGACCGGGACAGCGCTCACGGAAGCCGCGGAATTCGCGGAGATTTATGGCCTGGAGGTCGTCGAGATACCGACGAATGTTCCGGTCTCGCGTCAAGACATGCAAGACGAAGTGTACGGCACGATGGGCGAAAAGAATGAAGCCATCATTCGTCGGATCGAGGAATGCCGCGCGCGCCAGCAACCCGTTTTGGTCGGTACCGTTTCGATCGAAAAGTCCGAAGCCCTGGCCGAGCTACTGCAGAAACGCAAGATCCCCCATAACGTTTTGAACGCTCGCTTCCACGATCAGGAGGCACAGATCATTATGCAAGCGGGGCGGCCGGGAGCGGTGACCATCGCCACCAATATGGCAGGCCGCGGTACGGACATTCAGCTCGGCGGCAATATCGACATGCTGCTCACCGATAGGCTCAAGGATGTCGCGGATGAAGATGAAAAGAGCCGGGTGACGGCCGAGCTCAAAAGCGAGATTATGGCCAATCGCGAGAAAGTGCGCGCGGCCGGCGGGCTGTTTGTCATCGGCACCGAGCGGCATGAGTCGCGCCGCATCGACAACCAGCTGCGAGGCCGCTCGGGCCGCCAGGGTGATCCGGGGGCTTCGATATTCTTCCTGTCCCTCGAAGATGATCTTATGCGGATTTTCGGGGCGCACAACCGCACGCAAGAGATCCTGGCTAAGCTGGGGTTGCGGGACGGCGAGAAGATCGCGCATCCCTGGATTTCTCGGGCCCTGGCCAAGGCTCAGGAGAAGGTTGGAGCGAGAAACTTCGATATCCGCAAGAACCTGCTCAAGTTCGAT
>JALYJG010000230.1 GCA_030775365.1 Pseudomonadota bacterium | reverse complement strand
GACCAGTATAGTCGCTCTCGCTTATCTTTTTTCCGGCATATGCTTTATTCTGGCCCTACGCGGCCTCGCCTCACCGGCCACGGCGCGCAGCGGCAACATGTTCGGCATATCCGGTATGGCAGTGGCCATACTTACGACATTATGCCTGATCGAAGCATCATCGCTCTGGTTTGTTGCGATCGCTATAACGATAGGGGGCTCCATCGGCCTTGTCGTGGCGCGGAACATTAAGATGACCGCCCTGCCCCAACTCGTTGCGGCGTTTCACTCGCTTGTGGGCTTGGCGGCCGTACTCGTAGCGGGGGCAGCCTTTACAAATCCGGGCGCGTACGGCATCGCCGACGGCGATCGGATACATATCAACAGCTTGTTGGAGATGGGCATCGGCGTAGCTATCGGCGCGATCACCTTCACGGGATCGCTTGTAGCTTTCGCCAAACTGCAGGGGCTGGTCTCCGGTAAGCCGTTGATGTTCAGATTCCAGCACGCACTTAACCTCGGGCTCGGAGTGCTTGTTCTGTTGGGCATTGTCGCCATTATGCTCAATCAGTCGCCCGCAGCCTTTTGGGGCATCGTAGCTGTCACCCTTCTACTCGGCTTTCTGCTTATCCTGCCGATCGGCGGCGCGGACATGCCTGTGGTCATTTCGATGCTCAACAGCTATTCGGGCTGGGCGGCGGCCGCCACAGGCTTCACACTCGAAAACTCATTACTCATTATCACAGGGGCGCTTGTAGGCTCGTCAGGGGCGATCCTGAGTTACATCATGTGCAAGGGGATGAACCGTTCGATCTTCAATGTCATCCTCGGCGGTTTTGGCGGCGATGGGGGCGCGGCCGGCCAGGGCGCCGCTGCGGGCGATCGTTCGGTCAAGGTAGGATCCGCCGAAGACGCGGGCTTTATTCTTAAGAATGCTGCGAGCGTTGTCATCGTGCCGGGGTACGGCATGGCCGTCGCGCAGGCCCAGCATGCGCTAAGGGAAATGGCCGATCATCTCAAGGCGGCCGGTGTTCAGGTGCGCTACGCTATTCACCCGGTGGCGGGTCGCATGCCCGGACATATGAACGTGCTGCTGGCCGAGGCCAACGTCCCCTATGACGAGGTCTTGGAGCTCGAGGAAATCAATCGGGACTTCGGGCAGACCGACGTCGCCTTTGTCATCGGCGCGAACGACGTGACCAATCCGGCAGCGAAGACGGATTCTAAGTCTCCGATTTTCGGCATGCCGATCCTGGATGTCGAAAAGGCAAAGACGGTTCTGTTCATCAAGCGCTCCATGGCGACAGGCTACGCCGGCGTCGAGAACGAATTATTCTTCCGTCCGAATACGATGATGCTGTTTGGCGACGCCAAAAAGATGTGCGACGACATCGTTAAGGCCCTTGAAAGTTGATTGTGACGAGCGCGGCGAGATCTTGAAATACGACATTACGAATAGGGAAACCCTTTTTCAGGGCTACTTCCGCGTCGAACGCTACCATGTCCGTCATGAGCGCTTCGAGGGCGGTTGGACCGGCCCTTTGACGCGCGAGATCTTTCACCGCAGTAAGCAGGTTGCCGGCGTCCTGTTGTTCGACCCCTTGCAGGACAAAGTCGTGCTCATCGAACAGTTCCGGGCGGGCGTGTTATTGTCGGGGGAACATCCCTGGCTCGTCGAGATCCCCATGGGCATGGTCGACGTCAACGAGTCTCCGGAACAGGCGGCCCGACGCGAGGCGCTTGAAGAAAGCGGCTGCACCGTGACCGATCTTCAACCCATCGCCCAGTTTTTCTCAAGCCCTGGCGGTACATCGGAACAGATCGCGCTGTTTGCTGGTCGCGTCAACGCACCGCCCGAATCCGGCGGTGTCTTCGGGGTCGCCTCGGAGAACGAAAACATCAAGGTACATGTGATTGATGCCGCCCGCGCGATCGGGCTGATTTACGGAAACAAGTTGCGCGACGCGCAGACTTTGGTCGCTATGCAGTGGTTTGCGATGCATCATACGGAACTGCGCAGCCGCTGGCTGGTCAGCGACGTCGGAACGCCGCTGATCTAGCCCTGCCCTTTTCGGCTTATCAACACGCCTATTTGATCGTGCGGACAGGCACCGTCTGATAAGCCGCCAGCACCGCCATCGTTACGAGATCCGACACCGTCGCCCCCATATGTACGATCTGAGCGGGTTTTTCCAGGCCCTCCAAAATCGGCCCAAGCATCGTCACATGCCCAATATTGCGGAGGAGCTTGGATGAAATATTGGCCGCCTGAAGATTGGGCATGACAAGCACATTGGCCGGCCCCGTCAACCGGCAGAAGGGATACAGCTCTTTCATCAGCGGATAGTCCAGCGCCACATCGGCGGTTATTTCGCCGTCATACTCGAATTTGACGCCGCGGGCGTCCAAGATCCTCACGGCCTCGGTCACATGCGAGGCGTTGCTACGCTGCGGCTGGCCGAAGCTGGCGAAGGAAAGCATGGCCACGCGCGGCTCGTGGCCCATCCGCTGCGCCCATTCCGCCGACCGTATGGCTATTTCCGCGAGCCGCTCGGGCGAGGGCTCGATATGGACGGCCGTGTCGGCAAGGAACACGGTCCTGTCCTGCGCAATCGCCACCGACAGGCCGAAGGCGCCGGACGGCGGCACGACATCGACAACTCGGCGGATATCGTCATAATTGACGACAAAATTGCGCGTCAGCCCCGTCACCATGGCGTCGGCATCGCCGGCGGCTACCATCGTCGCCGCAAAGATATTTCTGTTTTGGTGGACCATGCGCTGGCAGTCGCGCGGCATATAGCCCTTGCGATGCAGCCGCTTATACATGTAATCGATGTATTTTTGATTGTGGGTCGACAGCCGGGCGTTGCAGATTTCGAGGTCCGTATCGCCCGGCAAATTCATAGCAGCGATGTGCTCGCGCACGATCTCGTCACGGCCGACCAGCACCGGCGTGCCATAGCCGGCGGCCTTGAACAGCAAGGCAGCACGTATGACCCGTTCCTCCTCGCCCTCCGCAAAGACAACCCGCCGCGGATGGCTTTTCACGGCCTCGAAAATGAGCTCAAGGCTATCCGCTGTCGGGTCGAGGCGCGCGCGCAGTGCGTGACGGTAGGCATCCATGTCAGCGATTGGCTTGCGCGCCACGCCGGTCCGCATCGCCGCCCCCGCCACCGCCGCCGGGATATTGATGACCAACCGCGGGTCGAATGGCACCGGGATGATGTAGTCGGCACCGTAGCGCAGCCGCCGGCCGCCATAGGCGGCACTGACTTCGTCTGGCACATCTTCGCGCGCCAGGTCAGCGAGCGCTTTCGAAGCTGCCAACTTCATCTCGTCGTTGATCGTCGAGGCGCGCACGTCGAGGGCGCCGCGAAAGATGTACGGAAACCCTAAGAC
>JALYJG010000229.1 GCA_030775365.1 Pseudomonadota bacterium | reverse complement strand
CAGGCGGCGGGCTCATTCAAATGGAACTTACTGCTTGTCGAAGATGATCTCGGCGCGACGGTTCTGCGCTTCGCGCACCCCGTTCGCGGTCGGAACCAAGAGACCATTTTTGCCAACGCCATTGGTCGCAACGGCATCGGGAGCAACCCCGAGACGTTCCAGTTCGGCCTTGACGGCTTGGGCACGGCGTTCCGAAAGTGCGAGATTGTACTTCACGGTGCCGACGGTATCGGTATGGCCCGTCACCACAATCTTCACATAACCACCCTTGCCGAAATCCTGCGCGGCCGAGGCCAGAATACGCTTCGCTTCCGGGGTCAGGTCGTAACGGTTGAAGTCGAAGAACACCATATAGCTTTGAGCGACGGGTGCCACGACGGGTTTCGGAGCTGCCGCAGGATGAACCATAGGCGGCTCGACCGGCTTCGGAGCTGGAGCCATTGGATGGCCGAAGCTGTAACGCACGCCGAGCATTATGTTATGCGATCCATTATCGATCGTCGTTGCTGGGCTGTTCGTCGTCAGAAAGCGCGGATCGCTTGTCGAGATCCAACGATAGTCGGCCGTGATGGCCCAGTGGTTGTCAAGCTGTGCGGCAACACCGGCGATGACCTGATAAACGAAGACCATCTGATCGTCTCTCATCACCCCGCCGTTGCTCAATGATCCGATGCTGTCCGCATTCGAAAGAGCAAGACCGAGGCCGGCGCCGACATAAGGCGTCAGCAGCGTGCCGGTATGGAAATCATACATAAGGTTTGCGGTGAAATCGGTGTCGACCAGTTCGCCGTGGCCGCCGGTCCCGCCCTTGATTTTATCAACCCCTGCGCGAATTTGGGCCACTTCACCTTCGAGACGGAAGCCATTATTGAATGCATAACCACCGCCGCCAGCTAGACCCCAGCCGGGGTTGTATTGAATGACGTTTTCATTGCCGGCGAATTTCGCATTGGAATCGATCGTTTGGTTGCCAATCACGCCTGCGTCAAGGTACCAGCCCGGAACTGGGTCGGCGTGGGCCGGGGCAACAGTCGCTGCCAACAGGACGGCAACGCAAGCCAAGGCGGAAACGGAAGTTCTCTTCATTGTTTTTCTCCTCAAATGCTTCGGCGGAAGCAGGTTCTGCCCTCTGTAAAGGGCGTAAAGCGTGCAAATGCTTTAGCACCTTACGTTATAAAAATGGACGATGATTCGAACCCTTGGGAGGGCATTTCTATCTTACTGAAATGACTGTGATTTTTCTGCTACAGCTCGGTTTTGGTGGCACAATCAATTCGCTAGCCCTTTGATTTATCGGTATGTTATAGTAATTTGCCAGATGGCCGGATAACCGCCTTTGCTTTGCAGGGGAGGAAAGTCCGGGCTCCAGGGGAAGATGGTGCCGGATAACGTCCGGCGAGAGTGATCTTAGGGAAAGTGCCACAGAGAACGGACCGCCGGCCAGCAATGGGCGGTAAGGGTGAAAAGGTGCGGTAAGAGCGCACCGCATTTCCGGTAACGGAAATGGCACGGCAAACCCCACCAGGAGCAAGACCGAATAGGGACCGCATAGCGCGGTTGTATCCGCAAGGATATACACGCGCGCAGCTTCTCCGCTGGCGGTTCGGGTTGGTCGCGCGAGGTGCCCGGTAACGGGCATCCCAGATGAATGGTTATCCGTTGCAAGGACTGCGACGACAGAACCCGGCTTACAGGCCATCTGGCACTTTTTTTGGGCACACCGGGGCGAGTTTCGGCCGCGCCTTGCCCCGACTCTCGGCTTCGGCCACAATCCCGCCACCACCATTCGGCGGGAGTCTTTGGACGATGTATTTTGATCTCTATCTCGGCGGCGTGATGGCTGTTTGGCTCGCGCTCTATCTGATCTATGTGCTCATCCACCCCGAAAAATTCTAATCCGGCAACAACCCTTTCGTGACGACGACTTCACATGATCTCAGGTGCGCTTCTTCAACTCCTGGCCTTTGTCACTATAACAGCTCTGCTGATGCTGCCGCTCGGAACCTATATCGCGCGCGTTTTCAGCGGCGAAGCGCGCCTGTCCGGTACCATATGCGGTCCTTTTGAGCGCCATATTTACCGCTTGG
This sequence comes from Pseudomonadota bacterium, assembly GCA_030775365.1. GTDB lineage: Bacteria > Pseudomonadota > Alphaproteobacteria > UBA9219 > UBA9219 > JALYJG01. The sequence continues at coordinate 1,354 of JALYJG010000229.1, read as the reverse complement.
CAGCCATCCAGCCAGATGCGCAACAAAACTGGCTGGGCTATGCCGCCGCCTTGCTGCTGTTCAATATGTTGGGCGGCGGCATACTTTTTCTGATCTTGTTCTATCAAAATGTTCTGCCGTGGAATCCGCAACATCTGGCGGGCTTGCCGGCCGACCTGGCTTTCAACGTCGCCGCGGCGTTTCTCACCAACACAGACTGGCAATCCTACAGCGGCGAAACAACGCTGAGCTACTTCAGTCAAATGCTGGGCCTCACGGTGCAGAATTTTTTGTCAGCATCCACAGGGTTTGCCGTCGCCATGGCGGTCGTGCGCGGGTTTGTCCGCCGTGAGAACCCGTTGCTCGGTAACTTTTACGTCGATGTGACGCGGGCGACCCTCTATCTGTTGCTTCCTTTAGCCTTGCTGTTAGCCTTGTTCCTGCTGTGGCAAGGAAGCCCAGACAATCTGGCGCCGGCCGTTCAAGCGGCGACGATCGACGGAGGGGAACAAACCATTGCGCAAGGCCCTGTGGCGAGCCAGGTAGCTATCAAGATACTTGGCTCGAACGGCGGCGGCTACTTCAATACCAATTCCGCGCATCCTTACGAAAATCCAACGGCCCTCAGTAATTTCGTGCAGATGCTGACGATCATTCTTTTGCCGGTAGCGCTGATCCTCGCGTTTGGAATTATGGTGGGGGACCGCCGGCAAGCTTGGGCGTTGCTGGCCTGCATGACCCTCCTGTTCGTTGTGCTGCTAGCTCAATGTTACAGCAGCGAAGCAGCCGGTAATCCGGCCTTTGGCAAGCTAGGCATCGACCAGGCGATGACAGAGACAAACTCCGGCGGCAATATGGAAGGCAAAGAGGTGCGCTTCGGCATTTTCAGCTCCGCGCTGTGGGCTACATTGACGTCAGCAACTTCCAACGGGTCTGTGAATTCGATGCATGACAGCTTCATGCCGCTGGGCGGTCTTGTACCCTTATTGAATATGCTCGTCGGGGAAGTGATTTATGGCGGCATCGGTTGTGGCCTCTACGGCATAATGATTTATGTGTTGATCACGGTCTTCATCGCCGGCCTCATGGTCGGCCGCACGCCGGAATATCTCGGTAAGAAAATCGAAGCCTATGAGGTGAAGCTGTCTGTCATGGCGATGTTGCTGTACCCCGCTTGCGTCCTCGGCTTCGGTGTTATCGCGTTGTTGACGCCGGCTGGCGCAAAATCCCTTACTGCCACTGGACCGCGTGGGTTGACGCAGATGCTTTATGCTTATGCTTCGGCCGCGGCTAATAACGGTTCGGCCTTCGCCGGCCTGAATGCCAACAGTGTCTTCCAAAATATCATGCTCGGCATCGTCATGCTCATTGGTCG
>JALYJG010000228.1 GCA_030775365.1 Pseudomonadota bacterium | reverse complement strand
AATGATGCGCGGCTTGATGGATTCCATAAGCGCCGCGTCCTTTTCATCGGCCAGTTCAAGGCTGATTTTGACCTTCAGAAAATTGGGGTGCTTGCCTTCCCCGCTCAAATTGACGAGCAAGTCGCCAAGCGAGAAATAGACAGTCTTGGCTTCGGCACTTGCTGCGTCGGCCTTGGCCGCCGCCGCGGTCGCCTCGGCGCTTTTTGGCTCGTCGCTCTTGCCGTGCATGAAGAAAAAACCGGCGCCGCCTGCCGCCAAAAGAAACACGAAGGCACCGCCTCCGATTATGACGAGTTTTTTGTTCAGGCCTTTTTTGGTGCCTTCGCCTTCGGGCGCCTCAGCGCCTTCGGCCCCTTTGCCGTCGTCCTTGTCCTCGTCTTTTTTTCCGGTTTCCTTGTCGGCCACGAGAGACTCCATTGACGCGGAACAACCTTAACGAAAGCTGTTCGCCCTGCTTACGGTATTAACAGATGGATGGTTAAAAAGGGGTTTAGGGCAGTGATTCTGTCATGTTAACGGCGCATTAGATCATGACGGACAAGGATTTACAAATAGTGTGGGCCCCTCTCGTCCCCTTGGGTCCGCCGTTTCTATCCGGCAGCCTGCGGTTGCGGCTGGTTACGACTTGGTCCTGGCCTCGCGCGGCCAAAGGTCCAAAAACCATAGCGAGCACCGGCGCCGGGCGTTATATTCGGCCATGACAATCCGCAGACTTCCCGATTCTCTCGTCAATCGCATCGCCGCAGGTGAGGTCGTCGAGCGTCCCGCCGCAGCGGTCAAGGAATTGGCCGAGAACGCACTGGATGCGGGGGCCACCCGCATCGAGGTCGTATTGCGGGATGGCGGGCAGTCCCTTATTCGGGTGACCGACAATGGCAAAGGCATGAGCCGCGAGGAGCTCGGTCTCGCCATCGAACGCCATGCCACATCCAAACTGCCGGACGAGGATTTATGGAATATCCATAGTTTCGGCTTTCGCGGCGAGGCTTTACCTTCGATAGGGGCTGTCGCGCGCCTCTCAATCACGAGCCGCGCCAAGGGAAGCGAAGAAACCTGGCAGATTTGCGTCGACGGCGGGGAGGTTGCACCCGTCAAGCCCGCCTCCTTGGCTGAGGGAACTCGGGTCGAAGTTCGCGACCTCTTTTTCGCGACACCGGCGCGGCTTAAGTTCCTCAAGTCATTGCGCACCGAGAACGATTATGCGCGCGAGGCTGTCGAGCGGCTGGCGATGGCTCATCCGCACGTCGATTTCACCTGGCAGGAAGACGATAAGCGGCCAGTTAGATTCTTGTCCAGGGGCAAAGGGTTATTGGCTGATGATGAGGTAATGCGCGAGCGGCTCGCGGATATTTTGGGCGCCGAATTCGTCGCCAATGCGGTAACGGTTTCTGGCCACCGGGATGGCCACAGTATCACAGGATATACGAGCCGCCCGACGCTCCATCACGCAACGACGCGTGCGCAATATCTGTTCGTCAACGGCCGGCCGGTCCGGGACAAGGTCTTGCTATCAGCCGTGCGGGGAGCCTATGGCGATGTCTTGCCGACAGGCCGCCATCCCGGCGTCGTGCTTTTCATCACCGTCCCGCCCCGGGAGGTCGATGTGAACGTGCATCCGGCCAAGGCGGAGGTACGCTTTCGTGACGGCAGTCTTGTCCGCGGGCTCATTGTCACCTCGATCCGCAGGGCCTTGATGGAAGCGGGCCAGTTTTCCGCAAGCACTTTGGCGCCACGGGCGCTCGATATGATGCGGCCGATGATGGGGCCCCTGTCTCCCACGTCTCCCATGATGCCCGGCGACATCGCAGATGGTAGCTTTTTTGCGCCCAATGCCAGTCGGGTGGGTTTTGATTGGCGCCAGGCCACGTCCGGCAATGCCGCGCTGGCGGTCTCGCCGCATATGATGACCGATGCGCTGCCTGCTGCCCGCGCAGGAGCCGTCGCCGAAATGCCCGGGGCCATCGGTCGCCTCGGCGCCGCGGTCGCTCAGCTGCACGGTACCTTCATCATCGCCCAAACGGTCGATAGCGTCGTTATTGTCGATCAGCATGCGGCGCATGAGCGCATCGTCTACGAAAAAATGAAGCAGGCGCTTGCCGCCAGCGGCGTTAAAAGACAGCTCCTGCTCATCCCTGAAGTTGTCGAGATGGACGATGCCTCGGCAGGCCGATTGATGGCGAGAGCCGATGAGCTGGCCAAATTGGGGCTCGTGATCGAGCTATTCGGCAGTGGCGCTGTTCTGGTACGGGAAATACCAGCACTGCTCGGCACGACGGATGTGAAGGCACTTCTTAAAGATCTGGCGCAAGACGTGGCAGAATATGAGGAATCTCCCGCTCTGCGCGACCGGCTTGAAGAGATCTGTTCGACGATGGCCTGCCACGGATCCGTTCGCGCCGGTCGGCCTTTGAACGTCGATGAAATGAATGCGCTGCTGCGTCAAATGGAATGCTCTCCCAATAGCGGGCAGTGCAATCACGGCCGACCCTCTTATGTCGAATTGAAGAAAAGCGACCTCGAAAAATTATTCGATCGACGTTAATTTTTGTCGCTAAAAGATATTTTGGCCAAAAAAGTTGTGGATAAGAATCTGCTGGCTGAGCCAAATCTTACCAAAAACAGGTCCTTACCCACATGTGGGTAACCGTTTTTTAACTTTTAAACTCAAAAACTTGGGAAACAATATGTAGGCGTGGCTTTGGCTTTATCCACAACATCTAGCGAGGCTATAGAATCGATTCGGCTCTTATGGTATGCATCATACCTATCAGCCACAAGATCTTGTGGCTCCTATCTCTAGGCTTCAAAAGGACTGTTTCGGGACCGAATTGGCCTCAATGCAGTTTTTCAACCGAAGCCGTTAATCCGGGGAGCGCGAAAACTCATGAGTTGGACCGAGCAAAAAATCCAGATGCTCAAGGATATGTGGGGCAACGGCTATAGTGCTAGCGAAATTGCTAAGCGCCTTGGCGGAATGACCCGCAACGCCGTCATCGGCAAGGCGCACAGGCTCAAGCTTTCGTCGCGGCCGTCGCCGATCCGTCGTGATGAAGACGGTGCACTGAGCGTCCCCGGCGGAAGCGTCATGCCGACGATGAAATCGACGCGCAAACGCGTCATGTTGCGTCCCTTGCCGCCCGTACCCATGCCGTCGACAGCCAAGGGCACGGTCACACGGGACTTCCGCTCCACGATCGAGCCGCCGAAACGCGTCGAAGGCATCGCCGTGACGAAGGCGGGCGACCGTCATTGTCGTTGGCCTGTCGGCGATCCCCGATCGCCGGATTTCCGTTTTTGCGGCTGCACGGCTCATGAAGGTCTGCCTTATTGCGTCGATCACGCGCGGGTGGCCTACCAAAATATCGGTCGCCGCCAGCGCAGCAATGACGGTGATAGCGCCATTGAGCACCGTCCGGCGGCCACACCTCGTTACTAAGCTAAGCTAACTCTAAATTTATGACGTCATGCC
>JALYJG010000227.1 GCA_030775365.1 Pseudomonadota bacterium | reverse complement strand
GCCTGGGCCATGTTCCTCAAGGCACGCATCGGAAACCTCCGCTTATGACTATCGCTGGGCGTACTGATAATAAGGGCGCAGCGGCACATCATGCACGATAAGGCCCTTGTGGTCCATAGCCGCAATGACTTTTGCGGCGTAGCGCGCACCCGTGACGGGGGTCGCTGAATGATAATAGGCGATGCCCGCATAGAGGCTCCCTGTTTCCGCGATTTTATGTTTGAGGATCCAAGCGGCCACATTCACATTCACGCAACCGTCGTCGCGCACCCAGATGCGCGCCGTGGCTTCAGACACATGCCAGATGCGCGCTAGCTCCGGCAACCAGCGCGTATTCACCTGCATCGGACCGAGATCGTAGGTGCCGTTGAAGTTCGGTCCCACTTGCTGTCCCACGCGTCCGCCCTCGACCTGCATGACACCGATCATGACGGCGGGCGGCACTTGGTAAGTGCTCGCGGCCGTAAGAAGACAGGCGGCTAAGGCTTGAGCGGTGATCACTTGTTACACCCACCCTTCTGCGTCGAGCTGTGCCGAGGCTGGCACATCGAGATACGTCGCTAGAGTTGCCAGCATCGCCATGCGCTGGTGGAAGGCCTGCCATACTTGCGTCATCGGCGGGATATTGCCGTGTTGGGCGAAATAGGCGCCCCGCTCATCAGCGTTCATGTAAAGCAGCCGGTCCGCCTCGGCATAATGGGATTCGGCATAAATCTGGCCGGCGGCCCGCAAAACGTTCCAGCACAGCAGACGCCACTCTTCAGCCGAGCAGCCCGAGGGAGCTAAGGCCCGCGTGACCTGGTCGGAGGTGTTCACAAGGCGGCCCGCCACCTCGGCCAAAAGAACGTGCTCGGCACGGCCGAAAGAATATTGAGCCACGGCGCCGATGGCCGGAACCATGGCTTCCATGGTCTTGGCCCGAAAGGTCGCGGCCGTGTTAGGGATGGGCTCATTGCCGGCGGGGATCTGGGCTTTGAAGCGATTTTGAAGTTCGATAGCGATGCTGGCGAGCCGTTTGGCGTCCTCGAGGGGCAAGGCCTCGCCGGTTGCCTTGAAACGGGCGGCCACGGTCTGGCTGGCGGCGCCCGCAAGCGCCCATCGGACCCAAGCGTCGAGCTGATCCTCGTTCGCGCCCAATTGCTGCGCGAGCTCGTGACTTAAAGCCACAGTACTGTCGACGAGCGATCCAAATTGCTGGTTGTCGATGGCCATGCTTTTGCCGCCTTCGGCATTGCGCGGCCCTTCGGCAAGCGCATGCAAAAGCGGCATGCCGACCTGGCGGAAAGCCACCAAAAGCGTTTGCATCCGGACGCGATCGGCAGGATCCCCGCCCTCGGGAGAAAGATTTTGCGACGAACCATCAGCCATGAATAAATCCCTGGCACTCCAAATGAATAGATACCCTTCCCTGAAAACAGGAAGCCTTCCTGGCTATATGCCGACAGCCTTGCATATTTGCGGCGACGGCGGAATAGCCAAGAACGACGCCCGCCTCCGAAACCCTACAATGCCCCTCCAATGGTTAAAGCTTGGCAAATGGCAGGGAATCAAGCTGAAAAGGGGCGCCCGCCCATGCTCCGGCAACGCCGGTGGCCTCAAAACATGGTTTTAGAATATCTGTCGGGCGCCTGGGTTGACGCTGTTTCCTGGCGCGGTATGGGTCTTCATGAGCAGTCTTAAAGCGTACATGTAGTTCAAACGATCGTCGCGCTGCGCCTTTTCAAAATCGGCGATATCGGCGCGGCACTCCTTTTCTTTCTGCTCGTCACGCGACGTATTGGCATGATTTTGCGGAACAGTCGCCGACATAAAAGTTTCGTCGGCGCATCGGTGCGCCCATATGTAATCTACCATCATCTGACTGATACCATTGGCATCGCAATTGGCGAGCGCCGCGTTGGCTTCCTCGTTACCCACATTGTTAATGCCCTGACCTTCAGGCGGCGGATCTTTGAGCCGATGACAGGCGGCGATCTGCGTATGATAGCATTCGATGCCCGCTGTGGCGCCCGAGGTTGCAACGAAATTGGCTTCGCTGGCCTGAGGGCACGCTGTGCGATAGGCGATAGCATGCATGCAGGTCTCGATCGCGGGCGTTTTGAACGCTATGCTGCTGAGGTCGGCTGCCGCACGCTGAATATCGGAAACGGTCAAATTGTTCGTCGAGTTGGGCGCTTCGGCGCGGAAAGGCAAGAGGTGCTCGCAGAACCGCCACGCGGCGAGGTAAGCCCATTGATCGTCGTTCACAGGCGTCGGAAAAATAGCATGCCCGTTTGCGCTTTTCGGCATGGTGGGTAACGTCTCGACCTGCATGACATCAAAGACGCTGCCGGCATCCAGATCGGCATCAATGAATTTCGCAGGCGCAGCGACCATGGGCGTGCCCGTCGGATCCTTACATGTCGCGAGCGCATTAGCCATCACCACGCCATAGCGCGGGCTGTTGGCGCGAAAAGGGGCAGATTCACATAAAGTCTGCGCCATGACCCCTGGGCCAGTAGACGCCGCGGCCCCCGCGTCCTGATCACGCGCGATGGCGTTCGTAACGAAACGATCGAGGGCGCGCGTGGGGCCCCCCATTTGGGTGCGAGCCTGCAATCCGTAAGCCGTCGCGCAATGAATTGATTTCTCCGACACAAGCGCGTCCGACGAAAGGTCGGCCGTGCCCTGAACTGCGCCGTAATATTTCCTGGCATCGGCGCCGACCTGCGCTGCCAGCGGGGCGGACTCGGTCGCGTGCTGGTTAATCGCTTCAATGACGTCGTCAAACCCACCAACGATATCGTCGTCAATGCCGGGAAGGCCGAAAATTGGATCAAGCAATATTCCCGAGAGCACGGCGGTTTGCGTACCGATCAAGGTCGTGACCGCCGCAGCGCCCGTAAAAATACTAAGATCCATCGTGCACGTGGCGACGGCTGCACAGTCGAACCCGCAAAGGCCTACGAGGAGAGTCGGAGGACAGGACTGCGCTTCGGCGGGTTTAGCAGCCGCCGTCACCATAAAGAATCCCAGGACGCCAGAAAGCAGTAACCGCCACAGGGGATTAAAAAAGCGTCCTTGATTAGCCGGGTCCTTCATGCGCGTCCATTCTCAATGATCTTATCCTTGCCTCAACACATCCGGAAGCAGCGGGCTTTGGCCAAACGGGAACAATTAGTAAATCTGCCGGGCTCCCGGATTGATATCGTGAGACACGCCCATCGCTTTCGACTGCAAAAGCGTATCCAAAGCTACCATATAATTCCGCCGTTCGTCGCGGCGCGCTTCTTCGAAAGAAGCTATGTCGCGGCGGCAACTTTGCTCTTCTTCCTCGTCACGCGAAGTATCGGCATGGTTTTGCGGAATGGTTGCCGACATAAAAGTTTCGTCGGCGCATCGGTGCGCCCATATGTAATCTACCATCATCTGACTGATACCATTGGCATCGCAATTGGCGAGCGCCGCGTTGGCTTCCTCGTTACCCACATTG
>JALYJG010000226.1:2612-3477 GCA_030775365.1 Pseudomonadota bacterium | reverse complement strand
GGGCTACATGCTAACCTCACCACTGCAGTTGGCAGTCATGGCGGCCCGGCTGGCCAATGGCGGCAAAGCCGTAACGCCGCATCTGGTGGCCCCGTTTCCCGGCGAAAGGGAACATCGGCCGTCACTCGGTTTCGACGCCCAGCATCTGGCTATCGTACGGAGCGCCATGTCGGGTGTCGTCAACGAGCAAATAGGCACGGCCTATGCCGCACGCATCCAAAAAGAAGGGTTCGAAATGGCCGGGAAAACGGGCACGGCCCAGGTCCGGCATATCAGCGAATCCGAGCGACAGGAAGGGGTGATTACAAACGAGGCCCTGCCCTGGCGGGAGCGCGACCATGCTTTATTCGCCGGTTTCGCGCCGATCGCTAATCCGCGCTATGCGGTCGCCGTGATCGTCGAACACGGTGGCAGCGGCGCTCACATGGCAGCACCGATTGCGCGTGATATTTTACTGGAATGCCAATCGAGGCCGTGACGTTAGTTCTTCATCTCATCAATACGGAGATCGATCAGAAACTTGACGACCTCGTCATAATCCCGGCGCGGAAGCTGCGTGATGTGATTGATGCCGAAATGCACTTCCGTCATCGCCTCCACCGTTTCCGGCGCGGCCCGCTGCTCGTTAGCGGCCCAAGCCACAAGCGCCCGAATTGACAAGCGTTCATATTGGTTGAGGTGCTCAAGCCGCGGGCTTTGGGCGAAGGCCGTGACTTGACGGGTCGCGCGTGAGCGCACGAAAGTCGGGCGGCGCCGATTGGGTACGACTTCGTTGATCAACTCTAGGATGTCCTTCGAGGGGAGCTCACTCCCGGTATCTTTGGATCTAGTCATAAGATGCTTTCATTGATGGCTAGGTCTAGGC
>JALYJG010000226.1:0-2602 GCA_030775365.1 Pseudomonadota bacterium | reverse complement strand
CCCGGGGACGGCGCAAAATAAGCTTTTCCCAGCGTTGCTCAAGGGGAACTGATGTGTTGACGCCGATACCTTCAAAGCGCTCGAGGTTTTCCAGCAGCGCCTGGGCGGCTACCTCGCCGTGCCTCGCGACAAATTGGTCAAACTGTAACATCGGCCAACCCCCTAAATGATCCAATTTTATGCTTTATCGTATCAAAAAAAATATCAAAATCGTCACATGTTATGCCATTTAGACGAGATAAAATCAAATGCATAATTTGATTTCATTGACAATGCAACTATTGACACTGTACAGCTTTGCATAAAATCGGCCGAAAATTACCAATTTTAGGTAACGGCACGGGTTAATGTGTCTTAACCAAAGTAATTTGCTAGAACAAATCCGCTCTCGGCTATAGTTGTTTGAAAAAATGGAACTGGTTTAGGGTTCAAATCCATGATCACCGCGGAACAAATCCGTGCCGCTCGCGCACTGCTCGACTGGTCGACAGCTGATCTCGCCAAACAGTCCAATTTGACCGTGAATGGCATCAATAAGATTGAACGTGGGCATGTGCAAGCGCAGCGCGAAACCCTCGCCACCCTCCAAAAAATGTTTGAGGCTGCCGGAGTCGAGTTCATCCGCGACATTGGCGTACAATGGTCGCAACATCATGTGCGTACTCTCACCGGGGTCGAGGGACTAAAAACTTTCTTTGATGACGTTCGGTACGTGGCCCAGAACAGCGACCAGGAAATTGTTATCTGCGGCGTCGTGGAAGAATATCTCGAGAGGAAGCTTGGCGATTTCATAAACTATCAACGCAAGGAAATGGCCGCATTTAAAAATCTTCGCATGCGATGCCTCATTGAGGAGAACGACTTTTCCTTAGGTGCCTCAACCTATTGCCGTTATCGATGGCTCTCCAAAGAATACTTTTCAAATGTGCCTTTTTATATCTATGGCGACAAAATGGCGGTCATCGTGACTTCCGGCGCGGAAGACCCGCTCATTCTTCTTGTGCACAATCGAACTATCGCCAGCGCTTATCGCCGTCAATTCGAAGCTATGTGGAGCATGGCTTATGATGCGCCGGAAAAAGTAGGCAAAACATGAAAATACAGAAAAAACACCAGCCCGCGGTCGAGCCGTTCAATGTTGCACTGAAGAGTTGGCTGTCGGGGACGATGTCCGGGCATTTAGGTCCTTATATGTATACGGATGACCGAGATGATCATCGATGGAAAGAAGGACATAGTTCCGACGCTTACTACGTTGGCCTCGACGATAAGAAGACATTCGATTTGATGATTAAGGATTTCAACGGTCGCGCTGAAACCATCTTCGATCTCGGCCCCGGGGGCCTGGACTCCGTATCCGCAAAAAGTTTACCCCTCGCTCGGGCTGCCATGGCGGCCAATTATCTGGCCGTCGACCTTTCATCGACCCTTGCCTCGGCGGCCGCCGACCACATAGGCCGCGAGCTCAACATTCAAAGCCAGCCGGTAATAAACAATTTTTTCGACGATTTCACCTACAGCGCGGCCAACGCTTTTATCGTTCTGATGGGCGGAACGCTGGGAAATCTCGAAACCCACAAGACCGCCCTTTCCCTTAAAAAGCGTTTGGCGCAAATCTTCTCTTCTTATCGCACCGCGGTTAAACAGAGCGGATCGTTTCTCGTCAGCTTCGACGCCAACTCAGAGGTCGATGAAATTCTTAAATGCTACCAAAACCCGCAACTAGGCCGGCTGGTGCATAGCTGTTTGGATCGTTCCATGGATACAACGAGTTTTGACTACCAGGTTACTTGGAGCCCGGAGAACTACAGAGTCGCATTAAATTTGCGATCGAAACGCGATCAATTGATAAGTTTCGATGGCGAACAATTTGCGATACGAGAAGGCGAGGATTTGTCAGTGTTGAATTCTTATCGCTTCCCGGTCGATTTCGTCATAGAAGCAGCCGAGAGCGTTGGCTGGGTCCATTGGAAGACCTGGACAGCGACCGGCCGCGTACATTACGTTTTGTTTGTCGTCGATTAAGCGTTGCCCACACCTACGCAGCGCGCCCCAGCTACTCTCTTGTCTTAAACACCAAATAGCGATCGACGCATGCCCCTCCTCCCTCTTCGTACGGTCGTCCTTACTTTCCTTCTCGTTTTAATCGTCTTCGGCAAATGGTGTTACTCCCGCCCCCTGCTCACAGCGGCGCCGGCGGCAATGGTCGAGCACGTTGAGCTGGCGCCGATCGCCAAGCATCACATTGAGCACATAACACTCTTTGGCGACGAGCTTGGATCCATTGGTATAGCGATAAGTATACCTGACCCTGTGCCGAGACAGCGACTGCCGGTCATTATGATCTTGGGGGGTCTCGACACCGCGGAGCACACGCTCGCGAATGTGCCTAATCCGGGCAACAACATTATCGTAAGCTACGACTGGCCGATGCCGCTGCATCCCCCCAGCGGCTTAGGCTTCCTATGGGCGTTACCGAGCCTTTATAAAAAAATCATGCTCGCACCGGCCCAGATCGCGGCAGCGCTCGACTGGGTCGCGGCACAGCCATGGGCTGACGAAAGTCGTATGAGCATTCTCGGCTTTTCCCTGGGCGCTTTAG
>JALYJG010000225.1 GCA_030775365.1 Pseudomonadota bacterium | reverse complement strand
AAACATAGCAAACCAACTAACAGCGAGGCAAAAACCGACCTTTATAGACCCCGGCCAGTATTGCCCAAATATAAACATAAATTACCTTTATTTAGTATGCCAAGCAAGTCGACTATTACTTTCACCAACCTTATCCGGTTAGGAGCAATTTAGGTCGCGCCAAACTTTATGGCGCATGGAAACCTTTAAGGGTAAGGGAAAAGAGGGGAAGATAGCTACCCAGTCCGCGTCACCCGACCTCAAAGTGTCCCAGTTACGCCGCCAAAAAAAAGGCCGCTCCCAGGGAACGGCCTTCTTAATGCTCCTGAAGGAAGCTACTGAGCAATGGCTTACAATTCGCAACCGGGATGGTCATCTCCGCCAACCGGATGACGGGGCCAGCTACCTCTAATCGGAGTTACACCCGGCCATGCTTTCGGCGGTGGCGACACAGCCAGATCGCTCGATTTGCAGTCATCTGTACTCGTGCCGAATCCTGTAGGAGGTGTTGAAATTTCTTTACCCGCAATCTTAACGCCGTTTTCGATGTTCGCCATGAAAGCTCCTGATGATTGGATTATATTTTCATTACCTTTACTCTTTTCTACCATCGAATCCGGAAAGCAAAAAGGGCCTTTTTTACCTGCGATGAGACGAGATAAACCGAACGTAACCCATTGAAATGCTGGGACGCTAAGCTATCCGCCGCTGTTTTACTCATTCAAGTCCCCGCATTTCCCAGACCAGAACGGTGCGGCTATCGGAATCCTCGAGTTCACGTGAGGTTGGCACTTGGAAGGACGTGCGCTCAATTAAGCCTTGCTCCGGCACCCAAGCACGGCCTGGGTCGGCGATCAGCACAAGCACACCTGCTTCGGCGCAGAGACGCAGCCACCGTGTAACACTGGCACTCATGGTTTGCTGATAGCAAACATCGCCAGCACAAATAATATCTGCCCCCTTAAATGGCTTTTCCAAATTGATAACACCGATATCTTCCACAAATACTCCGTTATGCAGCGCATTCAACTGCAATGCCGCTCGAGCCAGCGGGTCGATATCCGATGCCATGACACGGATGCTACCGGCTTTGTGCGCGGCAATCGAAGCGATCCCACAACCGCAGGCAAAATCCAGCACACGTTGGCCACGGACCACATCCGGATTATCGAGAATATAGCGGGCCAGCCCCTGCCCGCCCGGCCAGGCAAAAGCCCAGAATGGCGGGGGAGAATTCGTGACGCCGAACTCCTTTTCGGTCATCTGCCAAAGGGGGGTCACTTCGGACGCGAGGTAAAGTTCAATCTCCGGAACAAATTTCGGTGCTTGTAGCGCCGTATGCGCACGAATGAACGCCGGGGCGTCGAAATCCGGTCGGCCGACTGTCATTGGATTTTTCCAAGAACTATCGCCAACAATATTACCAGACCAAAGTCACGATTGGCGCCAAACCGCCGCAAGCAATCAAGAGGGTCGTCCGGTTGCCACGCCAGCACTTGCACAGCGGCAAAGGCAGCGGCCAGAATGAGCAACGCATAAAAACCCTGCCCCAATCCGGCCAGTGTCCCCATAAGCGCCAGCACAAGCAGAGCAACCGCGTAAAACAGCGCCACCCACCGACGCGAATGATCGCCAAAAAGGCGCGCTGTCGACATGATACCGGCAATCTCGTCATCGCGCTTATCCTGATGCGCGTAGATCGTGTCATATCCGAGGGTCCAGAAAATGCCAGCCACGTAAAGCAGGAACGGCAGAAAACTGGCGCCATTGTCCCTGACGGCACTCCACCCCATAAGCGCGCCCCAATTGAAAGTGAAGCCAAGAAAGAGCTGCGGCCACCAGGTGACCCGCTTCATGAGCGGATAGGAAAAAACAAGCACAAGAGAAAAGACGCCAATCAAAATTGTCAGCCGATTAAACAGCAAAAGAATTCCGAAGCCCAGCAAAAGGAGTAGGAGCAAAAAGAGAGCCGCCTGCCACAGTTTGACTTCTCCGCTGGGTAACGGCCGCCCCTTTGTACGTTCGACCATGGCATCCAGCTTTCGGTCATAAATATCATTTGCCGTGCACCCAGCACCGCGCATAATGAGCGCCCCCAGAGCGAACAATAACATCAGCCCAAGATCAGGCAGTTTCGAGCTGGCGAGAGCCACCCCCCACCAGCACGGCAAAAGAAGCAGCCATGTGCCAGTCGGCCGGTCGAGGCGCATCAATCGGGCATAGGGGCGTAAAACGGGTGGTACAATCCGATGCAGCCAAGCCGCAGGCGCAATGTCGTTGTGGATCGTCATCCGCATAAGTATTCCATGCGTCGACAAGAGGCGCAACCTCCTCTAGCTTTACGGAATTCAAGGTCACACTGACCGGTATTAAAAAATTCGCTTCTAAAGAGAGATTATGTCCGAGCGCAAATTTGAAAAGACGAGGTGGCTCGAAGTCACCGAGCACGAGTTCGTCGTTTTCCCGCCCGAAGCTTACGGGCCGCCTCCGGCGCTTGGCGATTTCAACGATTGGAATAAAGGAACGATGCGCTTGACGCGCAATTGCGCGGCCTTCGCCTACGATCTGCGGGAGCCGGATCTGGCCGATTTACCCTTGGGAGAATATAGAATAACGATTGCTAATCCAGGGTTCATGAGCGGGAACCCGATGAAAGCCATTACCCCTGTAGCTCTGCGCGATGCTCTCGTTTCAGATGGCTATATTTACCTTCCGGGCGCCAAGGAACACGCGATCACCCCGCCGGACGGCCATCATCTGATCGGCGCTTACAGTTTCTCGCATCCTTTGGTTGGCTCCAATCTTCACTTGTACCGGAGGTCCGAAAAAGACCGACTTTGGTACCATAAGCCGGGATGGGACGATTTTGTGACCAATACGGACACTCATAACGAAATCATCACCGATTTGGGCAAGGCCAAGAGGTCACCATTTTACGAGTTTGCCGGCTTGCTTTTGCGCCCGGAGGGGGCGGCGGAACTGTCCATCCAAGTGGAGCCGCTACCACCTGGAAGCCTCGGCAAAATCATGTGGCCACGGCCTGGGCTCTAAACGGAAACGGTCAGTTGATTCTTGACGGCACGGGCCGTAGACTCGCCTCATGCTCGCCTACATCATCCGCCGCCTTTTGCTCATCATACCGACTCTCTTCGGCATTATGGTGCTGAACTTTTTGATCGTTCAGGCGGCGCCGGGCGGACCGATCGAGCAGATCGTCGCCCGCCTGCACGGAACGGACGTCTCGGCCACCGCCCGCTTTGGCGGCGCAGGGGCTAACGAGACAGCCACGCCCGGCGGCGCCATCATGAAAATGTCGAATGACACAGGGGTTTCCCGTTACCCCGGGGCGCAGGGCGTCGATCCCGAACTCATCAAGGAGTTGGAAAAGCAATTTGGTTTTGACCAGCCACTTTACAAGCGCTTTGCCATGATGATCTGGAACTATATGCGCTTTGATTTCGGTAAATCTTATTTCCGCGACGAGACCGTCTTCCACGC
>JALYJG010000224.1 GCA_030775365.1 Pseudomonadota bacterium | reverse complement strand
AGATTTGGGTCAGGGAAGAAAAGGTTCTCGATTAGGCCGTCGCCGTTCTCGGTCGTCTGCAGATGGAGCCTGAGTTGCTCGAAAAAGTTAAAACCTATATCCGGCAGACTGCGCATACCGAGCGGGATTTCCTACGGCGCAGCATTGTCGAGCTGCAAAAGGAACAGGCCCATCTGCAATTCCGTATGGATACGCTCATGGACTTGTTGCTTGATGGAGCGATCGAGCGAGGCGATTATGAAGAAAAGAAGGTTGCGTTACGCGTCAAACTTACCAAGGTGAGCGAGCGCATCGAAGTTCAAAGGGCTGGCGACGATAATTTCAGCGAGACTCTCATATCGATCATCACGCTTGCCGCAAGGGCTAAGGAATTGTTCGTAGGTTCGAACATCCATACAAAACGCGGAATTTTGAATTGTGTGTTTTCGAACCTGTCCTTAAACGGCGCAACCCTTTGTTATTCCCTGAAGAAGCCGTTCGATATGATGGTCGATTGCCCTGATTATACAAACTGGTCGGAGAGAGAGGATTCGAACCTCCGGCCCCTGCCTCCCGAAGGCAGTGCTCTACCAGGCTGAGCTACTCTCCGGCGCCTAGAAGAGTGGCTTTATAGCCGCGCGGCATCCCGCGCGCAATAACCTACCAGGTAGGAGGCTCCTTCGCGGCGAGCGCGATGCCCCTAGCATTTTGGCCCTCTTAAGTCCTTCGAGCGAAGGCCAAGATCAGAATGACGAGGAGCAGAAGCCCGATACCGCCGCTGGGGTAATAGCCCCAGCCAGTGCTGTAGGGCCATGTTGGCAGTAAGCCGACCAAAAGGAGGATGAGCAATAAAGCGAGCAAAGACCGAGAGGACATTCCGACACCCAATTTTAAAGTTGCCTACCCCCATCGAAGCATCAGGCCCCTTAAGACGCGATTGGTGTTTCGGTGTGGGGAGATAAATTTTTGGTAAGCGATCAGCCGAGCGTTTTGCGGTGCATTTGCCTTGCACGCCCGCGATTCTCGTTAACTGGCGTGCTGGGAGCCTCCAACTCGATAATCTCGGCCCGTGTCTGGGCTGCCGGAGTGATTACGGTCTTGGTTTTTGTTGCCTGGCGCGCTTTGTGGGGAGCCGGGACTTTCGATTTCTTTGTGAACGTGTTGTAAAAGCGCTTGAGGCTATCCCCGCCGACATAAGTGGCGCCGACGACGCCGCCCGTGGCTATGTAGTGACCGGCCGTGCTGAGATCGCTGCCGACATTGAACATCCCAGGTTCCTGCATCATTAGAAGGCCCGCCAGTTGAACGATCCAGCCCGTGACGGCGACAGCGCCAGGTGCTGCCAGCGCCACAACGGTCGCCCGATTGACGACCTCATCCTTCGCGGCCTTGAAGCCCGCCCGAATGCTGGTTGTCGATTTCTGCGTGTGATGCCGATGCGAAGCCATAATTGCGTCTCCAGAATGTCATGAAGTATGGAAGGAAGCATAACATGGCGTTTTGAAAATAATTACGGCACCGCACTTAGCGTTGCAGCCATGCGTGTTTGTATAGTTAATGAATCGAGGGGTGGAATGTTTAATGGCGCCGGAGTGCGCTTAACCGAGCCTATCACGTGACGCCAGTTCGCTTAAAGTTTCGATAATACCATTTGCGGGAGGTTTGAGGTTTAGATCAAGCTTTACAACGGCACCAGAATTTGGTGCGCAATTTTTTGCGGAGTTTTGCTTTGTCACCCCTTAAGTCCGCTCTCTCAAGGGACATGGCCGCCGCGTACGCCCGTGCCAATTATTGGGCGTTCCTGCCGGATGGGGTTCTTTTCTTCCGGCCCTGGCGCCCGGAGCCGGCGCCGGCGCGCCTGCATCACCAACACAAGACCCAAGGTGCGGCCCTTATCTCGGCGAGTAATCCCTACAGCGTCAAAGTGAGCGAAGACAAAAACCGCGCAGAACAGATGCGCCTAAGGGTCGAGCTCGAGCCTTACGGCCCCGTCTATGTGACCGAGGGTGCAGCGGCCGGATCTGGCGAAAAAGCGGAACGAAGTTTTCTGGTCTTTGGTATCGCGCTCGAGGACGCTCTGAAGTTGGGCCGCAAATATAAGCAACATGCCATAGTTTATACGGAGCTCCGCCGCGGCGTGGCTATACCGCAACTCAAAGCCTGTCAGCTAAGCCAACAAAAAGTGTTCGACACCCTTCGCAGGTCGAGCGACCGGAAAGGCCGCAATTGACGTTGTGATGTCGGCAGATCAAACTCCGCCGCGTCTTTAACCCCCATTCGGGACATTAATGTGCTTGGTCGAATTGCTTTTGCGCTTGGATTGTTCGGTGCCTTTAACCTTTATTTCGTCTCCCGCCTGATTGCCCGCTGGCCCTGGGCTGAGCGGCACCTCGGCGTTGTCTCGGTTCTGGCGCTTGGTTTTTTCATCCTGCAATTAACGAGCCTTCTCGGGCATCGTCTCTTGTTTCCGGCCTTGAAACGGACTCGTGGCGCCGACACGCTTATCCTCATTGTTGACTGGGTGTCCTTCCTGGCCTTCGGCGCCATGTCGCTGTTCACGATCTACACGCTGCTGGGCGATGTGTTCAGTATTGTGTGGTTACTGGTGAGGCCTCCGGCCGATCTCCCTGCCTTCGATGCGGACGTGCTCAAAGCTCTCCTCTCTCTTGTGCTCGGCACAATGATCTTAGGTGTGGGGCAGGCCAGCACTGGTCCTGTCGTGCGGCGCGTAACGATACCGATCAAAGGCCTGCCGGCTGCTTTTGCCGGGGTCAAGATCGTGCAGATCTCGGATCTGCATGTCGGGCCGACGATCCGCGAAAATTATGTGCAAAAGGTCGTTGATACCGCGAACAGCCTGACACCTGACCTTGTCGCGCTGACAGGCGATTTCGCCGATGGCGCCGTGGAAGATGTCGGCCACCATATGGCGCCGCTGGCTAGTCTCAAGGCGCCGCTCGGAACGTTCTTTGTAACAGGTAATCACGAATATTATTGGGGCCCGGCCAAATGGATCGCCTATTTCAGATCCCTAGGCGCCCAGGTTCTTTTGAACGACCATGTTGTGCTGCGCCGTGACGGGGCTGCCCTAATTCTCGCCGGCATAACCGATTACTCGACTGCCGGCATGGCGCTGAACCCGTCGGATCCCAGCAAAGCCTTAAAAGGTGCGCCAAATGGTCTTGTAAAGATCCTGCTTGCCCACCAGCCTGCCAGTTATCGGGCCGCGCAGGCCGCAGGTTTTGACCTGCAGCTCTCGGGCCATACCCATGGGGGTCAGTATTTCCCTTTTAATTTTCTCATTCGCTTTTTTCAGACCTATTACAAAGGTCTGAACAGGGCAGGTTCCTTGTGGGTTTATGTCAATCGCGGCACGGGTTATTGGGGGCCGCCGCTACGCGCGGGCGTGCCTGCCGAAATTACATTGCTGACGCTAAGGCCTGAGGTCTCTAACTGACGATTTGAGCCCGCGCCTGTTCGATATGATCAGCTTCTGCCGCTGGCTTATCC
>JALYJG010000223.1 GCA_030775365.1 Pseudomonadota bacterium | reverse complement strand
CTCTTTGATGTCGAAAACGTAGCCGACGAACACGTCGCAGAAAACCACGGACGCGGCCAGGCTGGCAATCCACCAGGATGTGCGTTGGGCCTGTTGAGCTTCAGTCGGATCCATGTTGGTGCCTCCTAGGCTGTCGGGGATTGGTTAAACTGGGGATGAACGATGGCCCCGTTATGCGTCAGAAGGATCGCGCGGATGATTTCGTCATTCCAATCGATGGTCAGTCGGCCCGCGTCCCTGGACGAAATAAGCGTCAGGAAGCTCAGCAGATTGCGGGCATAAAGTGCCGATGCGTCGATAGCTATGCGACTTGGAACATTACGGTGGCCGACGATCTTAACGCCGAACGCGTCGACGACCTTGCCCGCCTCGCCGAGCGCGCAGTTGCCGCCTTGCTCGATCGCGAGATCGACGATAACCGAGCCGGGTTTCATGCTGCGAACCATTTCTTCGGTCACGAGCCTGGGCGCCGCTCGGCCTGGAACCAGAGCCGTGCAGATGACTATGTCCTGCTTCTTGATTGTGTCGGCAATGAGCGCGGCCTGCTGGGCCTTGTAGTCTTCGCTCATTTCCTTAGCGTAACCGCCGGCTGTCTCGGCCTGTCGGGTTTCCTCGTTTTCCACCATGACGAAGGTGGCGCCGAGGCTTTGCACTTGTTCTTTGGCGGCGGGACGCACATCCGTCGCCGAGACGATGGCACCAAGACGTCGGGCGGTGGCGATCGCTTGCAGGCCGGCCACCCCGGCGCCCATGACGAGCACGCGGGCGGGCGGAACCGTGCCCGCAGCCGTCATCATCATCGGGAATGCGCGGCCGAACTGCTCGGCCGCATCCAGGACGGCCTTATAGCCAGCGAGATTGGATTGGCTTGAAAGAACATCCATGGATTGTGCTCGCGTTATGCGCGGCATAAGCTCCATGGTCATGGCGCTGATGCCACCGCGCGCATAGGCCTCGAGATCATTGCGGGCCGAATAGGGGTTCAGCATGCCGATCAAAACTGATCCGGGCTTAAGCATGCCCATTTCGTTGCGGCCCTCACCCTCGCTCATCGGGCGCTGAACCTTTAGAACGATGTCGGCGTCACGGATCGTGGTGACCGCGTCCGGTATAATGGAAGCTCCGGCGGCCGCATAGTGGTCGTCGGGATAGGCGGCTTCAACGCCAGCGCCGGATTCGACCGCGACGTCGTAG
This sequence comes from Pseudomonadota bacterium, assembly GCA_030775365.1. GTDB lineage: Bacteria > Pseudomonadota > Alphaproteobacteria > UBA9219 > UBA9219 > JALYJG01. The sequence continues at coordinate 2,304 of JALYJG010000223.1, read as the reverse complement.
CCGAGGGCGCGGTATTTTTTGACCGTGTCCGGCGTGGCGGCTACGCGTTTCTCGTAAGGGCGGCGCTCTTTAGGGATGGCAATGCGCATGGGGAGGAGCCAAAGGAAAGAATCAGTGCAACTTTCGCCATCATGCCTTGTTCGTCATCCTTTGTGAAGCCATTGTTCGGAAAGGGATCTTTCGTAAATGACTGCATCGACCGGTGGGCCGCCCGGCGTCGCACTTGGGTAGTAATGAGGCCTCCCGCCTTTGAGCGCGAAGCCGCATTGTTCGTATAACGCACGGGCTTCGAGATTATCTCCGGCCACTTCAAGACAAAGAGTGTCGCTTCCGAAGTCGCGGGCCACTGCAAAGGCTTTGTGGAGCAGCTTCGAGCCGACGCCGCGCCTTTGGGCGGCGGGGGCTACAGCCAGCGTGAGAATTTCGCTGCGGTCCTTTAGGATCTGGCAAAGGATAAAGCCCACGGGGCGTGCGCCTTCGAGTGCCGCCCAGCCCTGTGTCGTCTTCAGAGCGAGGCTGCCCGCGATCTGGTCAGGACCCCAGGCGCGTGGGCCGAACGCAGCCCCATGAATTTCAGCAAGGGGTCCTGCCATAGCGAGTGTCGCCGGTATGAGACCTGCGTCTTGTTGGAGGGTCCCATCTTTGCGGGTCACATCTTTCACGGTCACATCTGGTGGCCGAATGTACAAAGGTCGTGGCAAAAACGCAGGGTCTCCGAGGGGCGCTCGTGATGCCAATAAAGAGGCGAGACCGGCCTCATCGGCCTCGCGGGGCTTTGCAATTCCCAAACTTTCGAGCGCCGTATCGCCTGCCAGAATTGTGTCGGGCGCTGTTTCGAGAAACCGCGCTATTTCCCCGGCCGTCATCATGCTCATAGGGCCGGCCGGCCCTGTCGCTGGATAGTGACGGCAGAACAGATCCTTGCGTTTCGAATCGAGAACCACAAGGCAGCTGCGCTCGGTGGGATTGACCTGCTCGTGGTAAATGCTGAAACGGTCAATGCCAATCACTGGCTTGCCCGACGCCAAACCAATGCCGCGCGCCGCCGCAAGGCCTATGCGCAAGCCCGTAAAGCTGCCGGGACCGCGGGTAACGGCAATACGGTCAAAAAGCGCAAACCGCGCCCCAGCATTTCTTACGACCTCGAGAATGAGGGGCATAAGGCGTTGGTCTTGTCCACGCTGCATTCGTTCATTGGCCTCGGCCACGATGCGGCCGTCCTCCCAGACGCAGGCGCTGCACCCGTTTGCCGCGCTGTCCAACGCCAGGATCAGCATGCGGCCGGCCAACCGAACTCGCAATACGATTGTCCTTTGAGAATATTTTCGAAGGCGTAGCGTTCGTAGGGAATAAAGTTCTCTGGCAGCTTGTCCAAAGGAAAGAATTCCAGCGCGGAACAGAATTCAGGTTCGTTGTTTCTGATTTCCCCCCCCCAGCGGGTGACCTCTATGAAAAAATCCACGCATTCTCGTGTGGGCGCAAGCCTATGCATAACTAGGACAACACGCATATCGTCGAATCCGATATCGATGCCCAGTTCCTCACGCGCCTCACGTCGAAGGCCCGCGCGCGCTGTCTCTTTACCGTCCAGATGGCCGGCGGGGAGCGCCCAGAGCCCGTCGGCATAGCCTGTGTTTTTACGGAGGCCGAGGAGGTAGTCACCGGCCTCGTTCCGCACGAGAGCATAGACGGCCGGGATAAGCTTGAAACGTTGCCTTTGTATGGACGCCGCGGTTTCAATGACCTCGATAGCCATCACATTCCGTTGGCGTATTTCTTGTCGAACACAACAGGGTTGCGGCGCAAAGAGCTGAAGGCCTTCGTATATTCTACCAGTGTGGCCAGCGTGTAGTCGGCACGGCCCCGGATGTACTCGTCGTCAGGTCCCGACGGTGTGTCGCCCGCGAACATTTTGGCCGCCTCGCGTACGATCAAATGCTGCGGGATATAGCAAATCATCGAGTTCTTATAACTGCTCATGCGCAATTCGGTGACAGGATAAGCTCCGCCGCGCGCCGCGGACACGCTCGTGATCATGGCGGGCTTGTGGCCCACTTCATTGGGGGAGGTGTAAAGAAAGAAGTTTTTAAGCCCGGCTGGGACCATGCCGTTCCATTCCGGTGACACGATCACAAAACCATCGGCGCGCTCCAGCCGTTTGGCGTAAGGCAGCCAAAGTTCCTGGAGCGGCGTGCCCGGCTTCCACATGCTCTCATCCCAAAGCGGCAGCGGATTGCCGGTCAGTTCGATGATGTCCGTGGACGGCGCGTCCGGCAGCTGTTCGAGGCGTGAAGCGAGATACTG
>JALYJG010000222.1 GCA_030775365.1 Pseudomonadota bacterium | reverse complement strand
GTCCCGGGCGGATTTTTTCTTGGCATGACGTTAAGGCGGTTTTGCCAAATTTCAGCGAAGGCCATGACATGATTGTACGGGCAAGGGCTCCCTTGCGATTAGGACTTGCGGGCGGCGGCACGGATGTATCGCCCTATTGTGATCTCCATGGCGGTGCTGTCATGAACGCGACCATCGCGAAATATGCCTATGCAACAATCGAATTACTCGCAACCGATAAGGTTGTGTTTGAGGCGGCCGATCGTGACGAAAGAATTGAGTTGCCCTCCTCGATTAACTTTAAACTTGGCGGTGGACTGACGCTCCATAAGGGCGTTTATAGCCGAATCATGCGCGATTATTGTGACAGCAAGCCTCTGCCGCTTCGCCTTTCTACGTTGGCCGATGCCGCGGCGGGATCTGGGTTGGGCTCCTCCTCGGCGATGATTGTCAGTATGATTCAAGCTTTTGTGGAAACGCTCTCCCTCCCGCTTGGGAAATACGAAGTTGCTCGCCTCGCCTATGACATCGAACGTAAAGATCTAGGTCTCAACGGGGGCAAGCAGGACCAGTATGCGGCAACGTTCGGGGGCTTTAACTTTATGGAGTTCCATGCTGACGACCGCGTGATCGTAAATCCTTTGCAGGTCAAGGACGCCGCCGTCCATGAACTTGAAGCCAGTCTTGTCCTTTATTTTACGGGCATATCGCGTCACTCCGCCAGCATCATTGATGAACAAAGCGATAACGTGCGGGCCGGGAAACAACAATCAATTGAAGCGATGCACGAACTTAAGCGCGAAAGTGCTTCTATGAAAGAACATTTGTTGCTCGGTGACATGGCCGCCCTAGGGAGAGCTTTACGCGCCGGTTGGGAAGCGAAGAAGCGCATGGCGAATTCGATATCGAATGAGCACATAGATCGGATCGAACAGGTAACACGTCAAGCCGGCGCTATTGCGGGAAAGGTCTCGGGCGCGGGGGGCGGCGGCTTCATGTTTTTCCTAACGCCGCCTGACGCGCGGAAGCGTGTAATCGACGCTTTGGGTCCCTTGGGAGGAATCGTTACGGATTGTCATTTTACTCACAAAGGTGCGACCGCATGGCGGGTCCGGTAGGCATCGACCGGTGCGCGGTTATACTCGCCGGGGGGTTGGGCACGCGGCTGCGTGCGGCCGTTCCGGATATGCCGAAAGTGCTAGCACCTGTGGCGGGACGACCGTTTCTTGAACATGTACTGGCCTATCTGGAGCGCAACGAGTTCACTTATATCGTTCTCGCGGTCGGCTACCGTTCGAGCGATATCTTGAATACTTTTGGAGAGCGTTTTGGCAAAATGACGCTTGCTTATTCCGTTGAAGATCGACCGCTCGGGACCGGTGGAGCTTTGTGGCGGGCCGCTCAACTGTTGCCGGCCGGGAAGGATTTTTTTGTGTTGAATGGCGACACCTTTGCCGAGGTCGACTTTCGGCAGATGGAAAATGCCTTGACCGAAAAAGGTACCGACCTTGTCCTGGCGGTCCGCCCTATGCCGGATACAGGTCGTTATGGTCGCGTCGAGGCGGATGCTGGTCACAGGGTTATTGGATTTCGCGAAAAGGAAGTCGGGCGTGCCGGTGTAATCAATGCCGGCACCTACCTGATGCGCAGCGATCTGCCCCGACGCCTTTCGTTTCCGGAGGCATTTTCGCTCGAGGTGGATCTGCTTCAGTCAAAATGCGGAAGCTTGCAGATGCGGGCAGCGCCGACCTCCGGCACATTCATCGACATCGGCATACCGGCCGACTATGAAAAAGCAAATCGTGAATTTTCTGAGACGATCGCGCCTTGATCAGGCTTTGCGACGCAGCCCACCGCGATCGGAGACGTATTTCTCCTCCCAGTGTAAGGCGTCCCGGACAATGGTCTCGAGATCGTCAAAACGCGGCGTCCAGCCAAGGGTTTTACGGAGCCAGCGCGCATCGGCGACAAGCGCCGGCGGGTCCCCTGCCCGGCGCGGCGCATCTATGATAGGCAAAGCACGGCCGGTTACGGATTCCACCGCGCGCAAGACCTCGCGAACCGAAAAGCCGTGCCCGTATCCGCAATTGGCGACGATGTTGTCGCCACCCTTGATAAGGTGGTCAAGACAAAGCACATGTGCCGTAGCCAGATCGGAGACGTGGACATAATCGCGTATACATGTCCCGTCTTTTGTTGGCCAGTCCGTGCCAAAAACTTCAATCTTGCTATAGGCACCGAGATGCGTGTGAAGAGCGCGCCGAATGAGGTGCGACACGAAGGGGCCCATTTGACCGGAACGCCCCTGCTGATCGGCGCCGGCAACATTGAAGTAACGCAGGGCCCCGTATCTTAAGCCATAAGCGCTCGAGGCATCGGCCAGCATGATTTCGGTCATGAGTTTTGACCGGCCATAGGGGTTGATGGGGCGAAGCTCAGTCGCTACATCAATCGGCATTTTCTCGGGAACGCCGTAGACAGCGGCCGTGGACGAAAATAGAACACGCTTCACCTTTTCGCGGACGCAGGTCTCGATGAGGGTCCGGCTGTTGGCCGTGTTGTTCGCATAATATTTAAGCGGATCGCTGACGGACTCTTCCACCCGAATGCTGCCGGCGCAATGGATGATAGACCCGACGCGGTGCTCTTGAATAGCGCTAGCCACGGCGCCGGCGTCGCCGCAATCCGCCTGGACAAAAGCCACACCAGCCGGAATGACGCTCTTCTCGCCCGTCGACAGATCGTCGAGAACGACCGTCTTGTGTCCGGTTTCGCGCAAGGCGAAAACGATGTGACTACCGATATAGCCGGCCCCGCCGGTGACCATGACTGCATCATTCATGTGGGAGCCTCGCTGAGTAATCCTTGGGCGCGTTCTTTTTCGGCAATGATTTTGTTAATAGCGTCACGCTCGACAGCGGACAAGCGGATGCTCTGCGACTTCAGCTGGCCGCACGCTGCCATGATATCGCGGCCGCGCGGCGTGCGCACAGGGCTCGGGTAACCCGCTGCATTGACGATATCGCCGAACATCTCAATCGTCGCCCAGTCGGATGACTGAAACGGGGCCCCGGGCCACTCGTTAAAGGGGATGAGGTTAAGTTTTGCTGGAATCCCTTTGAGCAAACGCACAAGCTCTTTCGCATCGGACGGGCTATCGTTGACGCCCTTTAACATGACGTACTCAAATGTAATGCGGCGTGCATTGGTGAGGCCGGGATAGTTTCGGCAGGCTTGCAGCAGTTCCTTGATCGGATACATGCGGTTGATAGGTATGATCTGATCGCGAAGCTCGTCGGTCACCGCGTGCAAACTGACTGCCAAATTAACGTCAAGTTCTTCGCCGCAGCGCTTGATCATAGGGGCCACGCCGGCCGTTGAAAGCGTGATCTTGCGTTTACCGATAGCGATCCCCTCGCCGTGCATGACGATGCGGAGCGCCTTTGCCACATTTTCGAAATTGAACAATGGTTCGCCCATCCCCATCATGACGATATTGGACAGCTTCCGTTGTTCTTGGGCTGAAGGCCACTC
>JALYJG010000221.1 GCA_030775365.1 Pseudomonadota bacterium | reverse complement strand
ATCTCCAACTGCGCGGCGGACGGCAGCCCGATCTCGCGATCACGATCAGTACGGGCGCCGAAATCATTACCCTCGAAACTCGGCAACGCGAGTATCGTCCGCCGCGGCTGCATGAGGCGACGGTCGAGGAAATCGAAGCCCATGAAATCTTCCTGGCAACGATCAAAGACGCGTTGTGGAAGCGGGCCTAAAAAGGTGCCTGGAGTGCGGCCCGGAAAAGGCCCGGACCAGCCTCTAGACCAGCAGGACGACCGAGCCCGTGGTCTGGCGGGCCTCCAGCGCGCGATGAGCCTCCGCTGCGTCCTTCAAGGCGAAGCTCTGATTGCTCTCGATCTTGAGGACGCCCTCCTGGACCGCTTTGAACAAATCCGACGCGCGGCGCGATAACTCCTCGGGCGTGCCGATATAATGGCCAAGGGAAGGTCGCGTCAGAAACAGCGACCCCTTGGCAGAGAGAATGCCGGGATCGAAGGCCGGGACAGCCCCGGAGGCTTGCCCGAAGCTGGCCAGAAGCCCGCGCGGGCGTAAACAATCGAGGCTGCCCATAAACGTCGCTTGACCGACCGAGTCGTAAACGACATCAACGCCTTTGGCGGCCGTCACTTCCTTGACGCGGGCGACGAAGTCCTCGCTCACATAGTTGATCACGTGATCGGCCCCGAGCTGCCGCACCTTCGCGGCCTTCGGCTCGCTGCCGACAGTGGCTATGACGGTCGCTCCCTTTGCCTTGGCCCATTGCGTGAGGATTTGTCCAACGCCTCCCGCTGCGGCATGCAAAAGCACTGTATGGTTGCTCTCGAGCCGGAAAGCGTCGTGGATGAGGTAATGGGCTGTCATGCCCTGCAGCAGCATCGAGGCCGCTTGGCGGCTGGAACACCAAGCCGGCAGCGCTACCACGCGCGCGGCCGGCATAATGCGGCTTTCGGCGTAAGCGCCGGTCGGGCCACCGGCATAGGCGACGCGGTCACCGATTTTAAAACCTGTGACGCCGTTACCGACCGCATCGATGACGCCGGCCGCTTCCATGCCGAGAATGGCGGGAAGCTTCTCGGCCTTATAAAGGCCGATACGGTAATAGATGTCGACGTAATTGAGGCCCACGGCCTCCTGCCGGATGCGGACCTCATGCGCCGCCGGCGCGGGCACATCGATCTCTTCCCAGCGCAGGACCTCAGGACCCCCATGGGCATGGATTTGAATGGCTTTCGGCATCAATCAGCCTTGCAGATGCGCGGCGAAGAAGGTCTCTGTGCGCTCGCCAGCCAGGGCGGCAGCGGCCGCATTGAAGTTCTGCCCGCCTGGGCGCGCAAAGGCATGGTCGACGCCATTATAAACGTAAGTCGTAATCACAGGATTGCGCGCGGCAGCCTTGAGGATTTTTTCGCGTACGGGCGCCGGCACGAATTTATCGAGCTCGGCAATATGCAGAATGAGCGGCGCGCGGATATCTTGAATTTCATCGAGCTTCTTATCCAGCTCGACGCCATAATAGCTCACAGCGGCATCGACATCGCTGCGCGAAGCCATAAGGTAAGCCATTTTTCCACCAAGGCAAAACCCGATCGAGCCGACCTTGCCGCTACATCCCTTGATCGCGCGGACATGCCCCAGCGTCGATAACAAATCGCGTAAGCCCGCTTCGACGTCGAAACCCTTAAAAAGATCCATTGCCTGGTCCCACTCGCCGGGGGTCTTATCCGAGATCTGAATTCCCGGCTTCTGGCGCCAGAATAAATCCGGGCAGACAGCAATGTAGCCCTTGGCCGCAAAGTCATCGCAAATTTTACGCATGACCGCATTAACGCCGAAAATTTCCTGGCAAATGACAAGGCCGGGCCCGTTGCCGCTCGCCGGCATTGCGCAATAGGCGCCAAAAGATTTGCCTTCCAGTGACGAAATGGTGATATCGGGCATCAAAACTCCTTAAAGATTTGTTGGTAACCTAACCGCTTCTTATCGCCCCAAGTGCGGGCGTCGAGCCTGCTGACAGTGGATCATAGACCCGCCATCAACCCCTTGATAGCCCGTTGAAAACGCGGCGCATCCGGGGAGGTCAGGGGCGAAAACCAATGCTTCAGCTGGCCGTCCGGAGCAATAAGATATTTGTAGAAATTCCAGCGCGGCCGGGCAAGGAAACCCCCTTCCTCGCTGAGCCATTTGAACAACGGATGAGCTTTGGGTCCGGTCACGGGCGATTTGGCAAGCACAGGGAAGGTGATGCCGAATTTACGCGTACAAAGGCCAACGATAACTGCATTATTGCCGGGCTCCTGGTGCCCGAAATCGTTTGAAGGCACCGCAAGCACGATTAAGCCCTTGTCCTTGTTGTTCTGCCAGATTGCCTCAAGACCTTTGAACTGGCTCGAGAACCCGCACAAAGAGGCGGTGTTGACGACGAGCATCGGCTGACCCCGAAAGCGGCCGAGGGGGCTCGGATTGCCATGTATATCGACGCTATCAAGATCAAAAACAGACATTCTTATTCCTTTTCCATCGTGCATTGCAGCGGGTGCTGGGCCTGTCGGGCGGCGGACATGACTTGCGCCACTTTTGTCTCCGCCACTTCGAATGTGTAAACGCCGCACAACCCTACACCCTTTCTGTGGACGTGCAGCATAATGCGCGTAGCTTCCTCGCGGCTTTTGTTAAAAAAAGTCTCGAGTACCTGAATGACAAATTCCATCGGCGTGTAGTCATCATTAAGGATCAGCACTTTATACATCGAAGGCTTTTTTGTGGCCGGCTTGGTCTTTACGGCCACGTTGCTGTCGGGCGTGCCGGTGCCGCTGCCGCTGTCCTTCTCGCCGGCGTAACAGGGACCGGCCTGCTTCTGTGTGCTTGGGGTCAGGGCGTCTTGCATCGGGGCTTAGCCTTTATGAAACCGGCCGAGATATGTTGGCAGGATAATCTCGGCTGCGGTTGGCGACACGCCGAGGTCGCGGAAGACCTTCGCCCCAGCTCCTTGCAGGACGTTATCGCGCTTAAGAAGCTCCACCTGATCGCGTGTGAGAAGCGGACGTGGCAGCGGCAGCATCTCATACAGGGCTGCATGAAATTTCGCCTGGCCCCAAGGTAGATCAAAAAGCCAGCGTTTGCGACCCGTGATACGCAGCATCAACTCCATAATGGCGCGCAGGCTGTAGACCTCTGGACCGCCGAGCTCAAAGATCTGACCCTCGGCTTCCTTTCTCCGCAAGCAGAGCAACATGGCCTCGGCGACATCCCCCACATAGACGGGCTGCAGCTTCGTCCCCCCGCCGCCGATCAAGGGCAAGGCCGGCAAAAATTTCGCCAGCGTCGCAAACAGGTTGAAAAACCGATCCTCGGGCCCGAAAACGACGCTCGGGCGGATGATCACGGCACCAGGGAAGAATGTGTGGACGGCTTCCTCCCCGCGGGCCTTGCTTTGTGCGTATTTGGATGTGCCCCCGATCTCCGCGCCGCGCGCTGACATATGCACGAATTGCAGTGCTCCCTGCTGTTTGGCGATGCGGGCGAGACGGGCGGCCGTTTCCACATGTACGC
>JALYJG010000220.1 GCA_030775365.1 Pseudomonadota bacterium | reverse complement strand
CGGCGTAGGTCAAATAGGCCACGGCCGCCAGCAAAGGAAGTATAATGCCGACAATTTTGAGGACGATGAAAAGAAACGGCCAAGCCGCGTCAAAGAGAGCGCCAAAATTCATGCTATTCGGCCGCCTCCGGCATGGTCTCGGTTAAGATATCTTCCGTGCACTTTGCCATGGTGACGGAGGCCCGGCTTATGGGATCGGTCATGTAAAAATTTTTGACCAACGGCGTGAAAGCCAGCTTTGACACCTCACCCGGTTTGCCGAAACGCTGCCATTCGGCCTTCGGCGCCTGGTTCATATGAGCCAGCACCGGCATCGCCTCCACCAGTTCGGCATGCAACTGCGTATGGGTATCAAAGGCTAAAGGTTTCTGTAAGACAGCCGAGAATGCCCGGATGATGGCCCAGTCCTCGCGCGCTTCGCCGGGCGGAAACACCGCGCGCAACGCCATTTGCGGACGCCCCTCGGTATTCACATAGATAGCAGATTTTTCCGTATACGCAGCGCCCGGCAAAATGACGTCGGCGTAATGCGCGCCCCTGTCGCCGTGGTGGCCCTGATAAACCACAAAGCTGTTGCGCAGGCGGCCCGCATCGATTTCGTCGGCGCCCAGCAACCATACCAGGTCCATTTGACCGGCTTCCGCCGCCTTGAGAATGCCGTTGGTACCGAGACCGCCTTCCCGCGGCAGGAAGCCGAGATCTATGCCGCCGACACGGGAAGCCGCCGCCTGCAGCACGTTAAAACCGTTCCAATCTGGCCGTATTAGATTGAAGGTTTCGGCCAAGGACCGGATCGCATTGTGAAGAGCCGCCCCGTCAGTGCGCGCCAGCGCTCCTGCGCCCACGATCACCATCGGATTCTTCGCGGCCTGAAAAATCTTGGTGAACGCGCTCTTGCCGCTCACAAGGTCGTCCAACGCCTCAGGTGTTTCGCCGAGATGACGATAGGGGTAGCTGAGATCAGCCGCCGGCCCGATGAGGGCCACACGCATGCCTCCGCGCAGCCAGCGCTTGCGAATGCGGGCGTTCACCAGGCTGCCTTCATGGCGGGGATTGGTCCCAATGAGAAGTATCGCGTCGGCCTGTTCGATGCCGGCGATGCCGGTGTTCATGATGTAGGCGGCGCGCGTCGATACGTCATAATCGGCGCCGTCCTGCCGGCAATCCATATTCCGCGAGCCCAGATTCTGCATCAGGCATTTCAGCGCGAACATGCTGTCGCAATCGGCGAGGTCTCCGGCAATCGCCGCCACGCGGTGGGGGACGGTCGACGACAGTCGCCCGGCGATGGCTTGAAAGGCCTCGGCCCAGCTCACCGGCTGCAATTTGCCCTGGACCCGCAAATAGGGCCGGTCGAGCCGCTGCCGCTTAAGCCCGTCGCAGGCAAAACGGGTCTTGTCGTTGATCCATTCTTCGTTGATCGCCTCGTTGAGGCGCGGCAGGATGCGCATGACTTCGTTGCCACGGGCGTCGACGCGAATATTGCAGCCCACCGCGTCGAGGACATCGATGGTTTCCGTTTTCTGCAGTTCCCAAGGACGAACCATAAAGGCCAGCGGCTTGTTCGTCAAAGCACCTACCGGACAGATATCGATCAGGTTGCCCGACAATTCGGACGTCAACGCCTTCTTAATGTAGGTCGTAATCTCCATATGCTCGCCGCGATTGACGGCGCCGAGCTCGGGCGTTCCGCCGATCTCGTCGGTAAAGCGGATGCACCGGGTGCAATGGATACAACGCGTCATGACGGTCTTGACGAGGGGACCAAGTTCTTTTTCCGTCACGGCACGCTTGTTTTCCTGATAGCGACTACGATCGAAACCGTACCCCATCGCCTGATCCTGCAAATCGCACTCGCCGCCCTGGTCGCATATCGGGCAGTCGAGCGGGTGATTGATCAGAAGCATTTCCATGACCCCCTTGCGTGCCTTGTGCACCATGGGCGAGTCCGTATGCACGATCATGCCGTCGCCGCAGGGCAAGGCGCAACTTGCGACGGGCTTCGGTGTTTTCTCGATCTCGACGAGGCACATGCGGCAATTCGCCGGCACCGAAAGCTTGTCGTGATAACAAAAACGCGGGATCTCGACGCCCAATTGCTCGCAGGCCTGCAGCACCGATGTACCAGGCGCCACTTCCATCTCCGTTCCATTGATTATCAGCTTAGGCATGGGCGCTCTCTGTCAAACGGGTTTCGGTGCAGCGCTTCTGATACAAAGCCAGTGCCTCGTCATAAGCCAAAGCCATTTTCATGGCTTCCTGAACATGGCCTTGGGCGGCGGCCGAGTTCAGCGCGGACGACTCAGCGACAGCCGAAAAACGCACATCGAGCGGCTGCGCCGGGTCATTGGCGATGCGCGCAAAATATTCTCCGGCCGTCGCCGGACCGGGGCCAGGCAACGGAAACGACTTGGTACATAAAAGCTGGAGCACGGCCTGGCAAATCGTTTTGCGCGTAAACCAGCGAAACGTCAGCCAACCCCAAATCGAGTTTTTGACCCAGACCAGCAAATAGACCGCTTGCAGACCGATAAAAATCTCAACGAAGGTCGCAAATGTTTTGTGAGCGACGAACGCCAAAATAATCAGCGCGACGATCAGATCCGGCACGAAACCAAGGGCCGCCATAGCCAGCATGCGCTTCTGCGCGTGCTGGCCTTTGGCGGGCGGATTGGAGTTCTTCTCCATCACGCCGCCCTCTTCGCTTCATTACGGTATTGTTCGATACGCTCGATCATGAGGGGCTTGAAATGCCGGATCAGCCCCTGCACCGGCCAGGCGGCCGCGTCGCCGAGGGCGCAGATCGTGTGGCCTTCGATTTCCTTCGTGACGTCCAGCAGCGTGTCGATCTCCTCGACGGTGGCGTTGCCCCGCACCATCCGCTGCATGACGCGCCAGAGCCAGCCCGTACCCTCGCGGCACGGCGTGCACTGGCCGCAACTCTCATGCATATAAAAGCGGCTCAGCCGGGCGATGGCGTAGATAATGTCGGTCGATTTATCCATCACAATGACCCCGGCCGTGCCCAGCGAGGATTTGGCATCCCTGAGGCAGTCAAAGTCCATGAGGACCGTCTCGCAGACTTCGCGCGGCAGGACGGGCGTGGAGGAGCCGCCCGGGATAATGCCGAGAACATTGTCCCACCCGCCGCGAACGCCGCCAGCGTGCTTTTCGATCAGCTCCTTCAAAGGAATGCTCATCGCGTCTTCGACGTTACAGGGCTGGTTGACGTGACCCGAAATACAATAAACTTTTGTGCCGCTGTTTTTAGGCCGGCCAAAGCCCGTGAACCAGGACGCGCCGCGGCGCAGGATATCGGGCACGACGGCGATGGTTTCGACATTGTTGATTGTCGTGGGGCACGAATAAAGCCCAGCTCCGGCTGGAAATGGCGGCTTATTCCGGGGCATGCCTTTTTTGCCTTCGAGGCTCTCCATCAGCGCCGTTTCCTCGCCGCAGATATAGGCGCCAGCCCCGCGGTGGAGATAGACATCACAGTCCCAGCCGGAACCGGCGGCATTTTTGCCGAGTAGGCCCGCCGCATAGGCTTCATCGATC
>JALYJG010000219.1 GCA_030775365.1 Pseudomonadota bacterium | reverse complement strand
GGCCGGCCCAGCCCACAGACAGGTCGTTGAAGACCGCCTCAATAGCTCCCTTACCTGATTCCGCCATTCCGTTGCCGTCACCGCCGATCTCTGCCAGCCTGCGCGCAGCTTCCCCCTCTGCCGGCACTGGCACCCTGGCAGCCGCCGAAGGCAAGATCCCGGACTCCGTCAAAGCCATTGTGCAGCGCCTCGACAAATCGACCGATGACATTACCCTCGACGATCTGAACAGCGCCCGGCAGGCTGTCGCAAAAATCGAAGCCCTGATCGATATCGAGAAACATCTGACCGAGCTCGACAAGGTACGTCATGAGCGCGAAAAAGGCGCCTCTCTGTCGGCGATGATCCCGGCCAGTGCCCTGCAGCCGAACTACGCGCTACCCGCCGTGACACAGCCGAGCCTCGGCGCCGGCAGCGCGCCGATCATGGCGAAGTTGGGTTTTGACGTCACGCGCGTCTCCGGCGGCGGCGGGCACTATGTCGCGATCCTTAAGAGTGGCGAGGAATCCCGTTCCGTCCGAGTGGGCGATCACCTGCCCGACGGCAGTGAGGTCTCGTCGATTACGAGCTCAGAAGTCGTTCTTAGCCGCGAAGGCCAGCATCGTACGCTGCATGTCAAAAACGTAGATACCGTATTCGGCAATAGTTTTTAGTTTGTTGCATCGTTGAGACAATATGAAAGTGCGCGTTTGCCCTTGGGGGGTACCTTTGAAGAAAAGCGGTTGCTCCGTTGCGAAACTTGATCTCACAATTTAATGATCGGCTGCGGACGACTTTTGGAGCGAACACAACGCCTGAAAGCCAGGCTAAGCGGCCCTTGAAGGCGTCCGCGAAGACAGCCGCCGTGCCGCCGCCTACGGCGGCCACTGCGCCGGCCAGCCTGCCCGCCGCTGCGCATCCGCCGACGCCGGTTGCAAAAATTCCCGAGAAGCCCGCCGCCGCAGCTGTCGATGAAGGAAACCCCTTGCCCGAGGCCGTGAAGAACGAACCAGCGAAAGAGGATCCCAAGACGGGCGGCCGCAACACGTCGGCCGTTTCTGCCGACCGACCGCTGCAAGTTGAAGACGAACGCAGCCATGCGATGGCGGGCACTTCGTTATCGTTCACAGGACAAGTTTTAACGGACGAGCATGGTCCGCTTAAGGTGCCGGAAGAGTCGCGCAACCTCTGCGCTCTTTTTGACGACGGGTTATGGCTCGTCAGCGCTTCGCACCGCCGTTCGCCTCTCATTACCTCCGTCGAATTGGCGGCTAAGCGCCAGGGTTACAAAGTCAACGAGCCGCGCTATGTGACGCCCAATATCATCTCGCAGGCCTATCTCTACGCCGATCGCAAAAGATCCTTCGCCCAATTCGACGAGAACGCCGTACGCCGCCGGATTGTCGGCACGCTCGAGAGGGCCGTGGAGGTTGGGGCCAACGATATTCACATCGAAGCGGTCAACAACAGAACGCGGGTCGAATTCCGCATCGACGGCGCGCTGCGTGTCTGGGAAACTTGGACCCAGCGCGAAGGCGAACAGGTCCTGTCCTCGGTCTACTCGCATTCGATCGGCCAATCGGGATCGACGGCCAACTGGTCGGAGCCGCAAGCGGCCATGTTAACTTCCGACGCCAAAGGCCGCGACACCATCGCCTTGCCGAAGGGCGTCATTAGCGTGCGCTGCCAGTGGGTGCCGCTCGCCAATGAAGGTCGCTATCTCGACATGCGGCTGCAATACGACTCCGCCTATCTGTTCGGCGAAAACTTTGTCATGGCGGATGTGGATTCGCTCGGCTTTTCGCAAGAACAGCTCCGGGTCATGCAGAGCCTGCGCACTTTGCCGGGCGGTATGCGCATCTTCTCGGGCCCCGTCAATCAAGGCAAAACCACGACCTTGCGGGTCACGCTGAATCGCCGCATGTCCGAAACGAATATGCAGCTGAACTGTCTTATGATCGAGGATCCGCCCGAAGGCGGCGTCATCGGCGCGCGGCAGATCGGCGTCTCGGCGTCCGTCAAGGACGAGCAGCGCGAAAAAACCTTCGTTGAAATCATGCGTTGCGCGTTGCGCCTCGATCCCGATATCGTCATGCTGGGTGAGGTGCGTGACATGCAGACGGCGAAATTCGCGTATCGGCTCGCGCTGACGGGACGTCAAGTCTACACGACCGCCCACGTCTATGCGGCTCTCGCCATTCCTAAGCGTCTGCGCGATATCGGCATCGAGCCCTATCTCGTCTACGACTATAATTTGTTGCGCGGCATGATCTGCCAGCGTCTGCTGCGTGGTTTGTGCCCGTCCTGCCGCATGCCGCTGACGATGGCTGTGACCGAACTCGGGCCCACCTATAAGGACCTGGCGCGGCGCGTGCGTGCCGGTCTTGCCATCATGGATGCCAAGCGCAGTAAGGCTAATATCGGCGTGTCGCCGCTCGAGCGCCTGTCCGAGCCCGATATGCGCAATGTGTATGTCGCCAATCCCGAAGGCTGCGCCAAATGTTACAAAGGTCGATCCGGCCGAACCAACTGCGCTGAAGTTATCGAAACCGACGCCCGTATCATGGAACTGCTGCAAGACAACCGCATGGAAGAGGCGGAAGCCTATTGGCTGTCGCCAGCGGGGCTGAACGGCATCACGATGCTGTGGCATGGGCTGGAAAAGGTCCGCCGGGGCGATGTGTCGCCCAATGATGCCGAATTCGAGCTCGGCCCTTTTGCCCGCGAGCGGGATGTACTGGACGTTGAACAAAGACTGGGAGCCATGCCATGACCGAAGCCGGCGTAAAATTTGACAATTTGGAGAGGAAGCTGACGCAGTTCCAGTTTCGCTTCGGCCGTAAGCATAGATTCCGCATCTATCGCAAACTCGAAGGCATGCTGCGCATGAACGAAGCGCTGTCACGGTCGCTCGACCGGCTTTACCTTAACGCCTCAGAAATGGGCAAGTTTCCGAGGCGTCCTCCCGCGGTGGCCTTGCGTGAATGGTTTCTAAAAGATCGCGCGGGTGTGACGCTTTCCGAATCGATGGAAGGCTGGGTCCCGACGGGTGAGCTTTACATGATCCGCGCCGGCGAGGAGTCAGGAACCTTGCCCAAATCGCTCATGGCCATCCAAGCGGTCGGCGAAAAAGCCAAGGAAATGAAAGAGGCGGTGATGTACGCGGTCGGGTATCCCGCCTTCATGATCGTGTTGCTGTCCTTCGTGCTTTACATGTTCGGCGTTCAGCTGATTGATAATATGCGCAAAACAGCCCCCAAGAACGTCATGGCGGCAATGGGTGGTGTCGCGCAAGTGTCCGACTTCATCAAGGATTGGGGCATCTGGGTCTTGGTGATGATAGCGGTTGCCTGTTTGATCATTACGATAACGCTGCCACGGTGGAAGGGGACGCTGCGGTCCAAATTCGATATGTTCCCGCCCTGGTCCTGGTACCGGGTCTTGCAGGGTTCCGGGTTTATGTTGGGCCTGTCGGCGCTGCTGGGCGCGCAGGTGCCGCTGAAACGTTCGCTCGAGATTCTGGAAGAGCAAGGCAATCCCTGGATGCGGGAGCGGATAGGTTCGGCCCGTCAGGAGGTATTGCGC
>JALYJG010000218.1 GCA_030775365.1 Pseudomonadota bacterium | reverse complement strand
TCCACGTATCGAGCAATTCATCAAGCAATCGAAAGAGCTCGAAAAAACCTTGTCCGAGGGAAATATGAACGACAAAGCCACTTCAGGCAAAGAGACGGCAGGGAAGGAAAATCAGTCGAGCGACAAGACCGCTCGGGAAAAGCTGGCCCTCTCGATTGCCGCCGAAAAACGAAACACCGACGAGAAACAACAGGACAAGTCAAAAGGCCGGGAACGTGACCAATAGCCATGCCGGACCGTTTAGGAACGGCCTATTGGGAAGAACAGCCGGTTGTCGCTCAAAAGTATCCATTCAGCGAGGGGAAATTCTGGCTTGGTCGCGCTGAAGGCCGCTCGGCTATCGGCTATCGTGACGACCGGCATATCTGCGTTGTAAGTGGCACCCGCGGCGGCAAGGGCACCAGCCTGATCGTCAACAATCTGTGCTTTTGGCCCGGTTCCGCCGTTGTCGTCGATCCGAAAGGCGAAAACGCCACGGTGACGAGCGCGAGACGCGGTCAGGGTTCCGAACATTGCGCCGGCATGGGTCAGGCCGTGCATGTGCTGGACCCGTTCAATGTGGCGCAAGTCGATGAATGCTACCGCAGTTGCTTCAATCCGCTTGCAGACCTCGACCCGAACCACGATGAAACGATTGACGAAGCAAGCCGCCTTGCAAACGCAATCGTTGTCATCAAAGACGAAAAGGCCGATCCGTTTTGGGATGAAGCGGCCCGCTCCATGGTGCGCGGCATCATCCTGCATGTTTTGACGGCCCCCGAATTTAACGACGATGACCGCAATCTAATCACCGTGCGCGGCCTGATCCTGCGCGGACACTGGCAGCTTGTCGAAACCATGCGCGAGATGGGCGTTTATGAGAACAATCCGCCCCATGAGTTGCTTTGGCAGGCCATGGAACGCAACCCGGCTTTTAACGGCCTTGTCGCCGGCATCGGTTCGCGCTTCCGTTCGATGATGGCGACAGCCGCCAAAACATTTGAAGGCGTGCTGCAATCGACGGATTTAAACACGGAATTTCTCGACAGTCCGGGCATGCGCCGGATACTGGCGAAGTCGGATTTTAAGCTCTCGGAACTGAAGACCAGGCCGGAAGGGATGACGCTGTATTTATCCCTGCCGCAACGCTACATGGACACCCATTACCGCTGGCTGCGCATGATGGTGGCGTTGACGACGACCGAGATGGAAATCACGCGAGGCCAACCCGCCACCGGCCATCCGGTTTTGATGGTGCTGGATGAGTTCGCCGGCCTGAAGCGCATGTCGGCGATTGAAAACGCGGTCGCCCAGATTGCCGGTTTCGGGGTGAAGCTGTTTTTCGTTTTGCAAAGCCTTGAGCAGCTTAAATTCACCTACAAGGACAATTGGGAGACGTTCCTTGCGAATGCAGGCGTGAAGGTATTTTTCAGTATCGACGACCATTTCACGCGCGATTATGTATCGAAGCTGGCCGGGGAAACTGAGATGATCCGCGAGCTTCGATCCTCGAATGAAAGCCAGTCCGAAAACCAAAGCTATGCCGAAGGGCGCTCGCAAAGCCGCACGCGCTCGCAATCGACAACGCGGGGCACGTCCCAGTCCGATACACAAGGCACCTCCCGATCATTCACGGAGGGCACGTCAGCCTCGCAAACCAGCGGCACATCACAATCGGTTAATCAGTCGGAGACGGAGGGCGTCAACCAGTCCCGCAGTTTTTCGGAGTCCTTCGGGACCAATGAATCTGTAGGTTGGTCGCGAGGATCTTCCGGTAGTTCCAGTAGCGGTTGGGGTTCTGGTGGGTATTCTTCAAACTCGTCGTCTGGGTATAGCAGCTCTTCTTCGGGCTCACAGGGCAGCAGCCACAGTACTACGGACGGAGTGAGCACCGGCACTTCGTCAAGCACCAGCAGAGGGCGTACGGATGGAACGAGCCGCAGCAATACACGTGGCACATCGGCTTCCGCGACTGTTGGAAGCTCGAATTCGCACACGTCGGGCACGTCCCAATCGGAGACTTCCGGGACTTCGGATACCAGCGGCACCAGCCAGACCCAGACTAAGGGAACATCAAGCAGCACCGGAACAGGCCGCAGCGAAAGCGTACACCGAAGACCGTTGATCCAGCCGGACGAGGTGGGCAAGTTTTTCGCGCGGATCGACGATAAGAGCCATTCGTTTTACCCCGGCTTGGCGCTGGTGATGGTCACCGGGGCCGCGCCTTTGACCGTCAAACGGACGCACTATTTCGAAGACCCACAATTCATTGACTGCTTTTCGCCACACCCGGACCACAGGTTTTTGCCAGCGGTTCCCTATTCCATCGAGGGCATTCAACCATTCATCGAGAAGCTTGAAGCGGCCAGGAATGGAGCGCGTCTCACAATCGCGCAATGGTTCGTTGAACCCGGCAAAGTGACGATCCCCGGTCAGCTCGCGGCGACGATCGAGCAAGTGCCGCCTGACAACCGGACTGTACATATCCCGGTTCCTTACGCCGGCAAGGTGTCGGAAACAGCAAAACTTCTGTCTGACGGGGCTTTGTTTACCGTCAGAAACTACAGCGGACAAACCAGCGACATTGACCCGTTTGAAGAACTTCGCGCCGCCTGCCGCGCTTTAGAGAAGCCCGCCAAGACAGGAATGGCCGAGAGGTTCCGGTTCAAAGGTCGCTGGTGGGCTCTTCCCCAGATTCCCCTGATTTTAATGGCCGTCGCGTTAGTGCTCGCGAGACTTGCGGAGAACGGGGCGCTTCTTTTGGCAGGTGCCGCCGCGTTCATTGCGTGGAGTGTAGCTGTGTTTCGCAAGAACGGCTTCGGGCACATGCTCATGAAGTGGGCCGTTTTCTGTGGGGGTTTTTATATCGGCGGGGTGGCGCTCGCTCTTTTGAATGGCGACGGCAACTCAAGTCTAGTCGCCGGGTTGGTCCTCGGGCTGGCAGTGACCCTCTCAAAACTGCCGGACCAGTTCGCGGAAAAGTTAGCCGCAACCCGACCGGCGCGGGCGCTTTCAACCTTCGCCGCGAGAGCCAAAGCCCGGTACCGAGTTCGCTCGTAGCTCCTGCCAGTGTCCCCCTTTACAGCCGCTCAGGTGAGGTTTTGCGCTCAGGGAATTCCGTTCTGACGGACGCGCGGAATACGATTTATGCCGGTGAACGAAACACGATAACCCGGCAGCTTTCCCCGTCAACCTGGCCGCCGAAAAGAACAGATTCCGTTTCGCGCGGGCGCGAAGACGGAATTGCTTTTCGGACACGCTGCAGGGCAGCGCGGCTTCGGTTGACGAGCAAATCTCTAAGCCGGGTGACGTGGTTTCCATCACCGGTGCAATCCCGCGCCGGCCAACAGAAAGGAAAAGACCATGAGCAAACCATCACACAGCGCCTATGTCGTCAGCCCTCCCAAGAAGGACGGCGACAAAGGTTTTTGGCGCGAAGTGGGCGTTGTATGGCCACACAAAACCGGCAACGGTTTCGATGTCGTGATCCATGAAGGCATAAGCGTCCATGGCCGCATCGTCTGCACCGAGCCGAAGGAAAGAGCAGCCGAACCTAAGAAGTAATAGCCGACCGCCTGCCGGAGCTTCCCGTTTCGGCAGGCACCCCCCCCCGTGTTTCTCC
>JALYJG010000217.1 GCA_030775365.1 Pseudomonadota bacterium | reverse complement strand
ACATAACCGGTGGTATTGGTGACGAACAGCGCAGCATGCTTGAGGCGGCGCAAAAAGAATACAATTTGCACGTCCTGAGTGCGGAACGAGACGGCTCCTTTGTGGCCGAAACCCGCGTGGTCATTCGTGATCGTAAGGGCAACGCTTTGGTCGATACCAGCGCAGGACCACTCTTCTATGCGAAACTTCCGAGCGGAAGTTATAGCGTGGAGGCGTCGAACGAAGGCCAGTCGAAAAAACAAAATGTAACAATCGACAGCCGCAAAGCTTCCTCTATCAACTTCAACTGGTGATGTCATGCAAGAGATGAAAAACACGATTCTGATTGTCGACGACGAAGTGCAAATCCGGAAAATGCTCAATATTTTCCTCGACGCTTCCGATTATAAGATCGAGGAGAGCGAATCCGGCAAACAGGCCGTCCGGATGGCGCAATCCATCAAGCCAGACCTGGTTTTGCTCGATCTTGGTCTGCCGGATATCGACGGCAAGGAAGTGGTCCGGCAGATACGCACCTGGTCGCAGATGCCGATTATCGTTCTGTCCGTACGGTCCATGGACGAGGAGGTCGTAGCGGCTCTCGATGCTGGTGCCGACGATTACATCACCAAGCCGTTCAATGCGGATGTTCTTGTCGCGCGCATCAAAGCGAATTTGCGCAAAGCTGTTGTGAAGCAGGCTGGTGAGCCCGAATTAATCAACGGGCCTATCCGTATGGACCTCACACGCCATGAAACCTATATCAATGGCGAGAAGGTTGCTTTAACGCCCAAAGAGTACAAGCTCTTGCGCTTCTTCATGATCAATCGCGGGCGTATGTTGACGCATAAGCAGATCTTGAGCGAGGTCTGGGGAACATCGCACGCCGAAGATACTCAATATCTGCGCGTGTATGTCGGCCAGGTCCGGGAAAAGCTCGAAAGCAATCCGGCAAGCCCGAAATTGATCGTTACCGAGCCGGGCGTCGGCTATCGCATGGAAGTCGTGCAGACGGATGTGCCGAAGGCGGCTTGATAGCCGGGGCTTGCTAACTCGGATCAATGGCGTGCTTCCGTTGCTCGCCGTTGATCCCCGAGGCCCTATTATTCAAGATCTGAAAGCAGCGCCGGTCGTCCGAAGCGGCCCGGGCGCGCTCTGCATTCAGCGGCAGCCGGTGCTCACGGAAACGAGGTCACCTCGCCGCGGCGTGCCTCGTGACTTCATGGCTCCAAAATGAACGGTCCCCTGGCCGCTTGGCTTCGGTGCCTGCACAACCTGGGTGCCTTCACAAAAAGAGACTGGAGATTGCTGATGCCAAAGTGGGGAATCGTTTTTTTCGTCCTCGGCCTGACGTCGGCGCTCCTTGGCTTCGGGTGGCCGACGACCTCCTGGGCTCCCATCGCACAGTATACGGGAATCACCTGCGCCGTTTTGTTTATCGGCTATATGATTTACAAAGCCATCGATAGCCACCGCCCGCCGCCGCCGCCGAGGCTATAGCGTGCAACGAAGAGTCACCGGATAGGAAAGTGCAGGGTGAAGACGGCTCCGCCGTCCGGATGGTTGGCGGCCGTGATGCGGCCTTGAAGAAGCCGCAAGATTTCGCGGGCAATGGCTAGCCCGAGCCCAGTGCCGGCATTTTGCTGGTCCTCGCGCGCGAAGCGCGTGTATTTCGAAAATATGTTTTCGATCTGGCTCTCCGGGATGCCGCTGCCATTGTCGTGGATGCTGATATAGCCCCACTCCCGGCTCTCCTCGCCGAACTTTACCGTGATCATGGGCGGTTTGCCTCCGTACTTGACCGCGTTATCAAGAACGAGCCCAATCGCCCGGCTGAAAAGAACAGCATCCGTCATGGTGACGATCTCGCCGCCCATGGGCAAGATATTGATCGTGGCCCCTCGCATGTAATTTTCCATGCGGGTCAGGCAGTTGCGGAGCAGCGGGCCGATTTCGACACTTTCCTGTTTTGATTTCACAGCGCTGTTTTCAAGCCGCGCCATATCGAGAATGTTGCTGATGAAGGCGTCGAGCCGGTACGCTTCCTGAAGAGCGACGGAGATCAGTGTCGTGCGTTTTTCCGGTGAGAGTTGTTCATGCATGCGCGTGAACACTTCGAGTGAGCCAATGATCGAGGCCAGCGGTGTCTTTAGATCATGAGACACCGATGACAGCATTTGCCGGTGAATGCGTTCGCGCTCGCGATCAAAGGAGGTGTCTACTGTTGTAGACGGGGATTGGGGCAAGGCCGGGTCACTCATTAATTCTGTCCTTTGGACTCCGTGTTTCGGCCGGCCGGCGCATTTTACCGACCACAAAGCTAATCTTAACGTGATTCCTTTAATATCGAGTTTATGCGCACATAACCTCAAGCAACCCACCACGCTCGCCCGGCGACTCGCCAGTAAGCCTCTCGTCACGAGCGAGTCGCGGGCACACTCCGCTTTCGAGAGTGCCCGCGATCAGGGAGTCTTGTTGCGGCCGAGGAAAGCGATCACGCAGGGATCGCATCGACTAGCCGCACTCTCGCTATCTTGCCCAGCCTTCCGACGGTTAACTCCGACGCTTAGCGAGGCGTGCGAATGACAATGTTGTCTTTAACGTCTTTCACACCGTTGACCTCGCGAGCCAAGCGCACCGCGCGAGCCTCTACCGTCGCCGAATCCACAAAGCCGCTTAGTTGCACGACGCCTTGCATGGTCTCGACATTAACCTGCGTAGCTTTAACTTTGGGATCGGCAACGTAAGCCTGTTTCACTTTGGTGGTGATGGTTGCGTCGTCGACATACTGGCCTGCCGTCTCGCGACCCTCGAACATGGAACATGCTCCCAAAGAGATAGCGAGCGCAATAAGTGTTAAGGCGTTTTTGACAAAGCTCGGATGTGACATTGTACGGTTCCTTGTGTGCGCCGATCAGTGCGGCGAGTTAACGGACAGCAACCTTACGTCTTGGTGCGTGGGAAACAAAACGGAAAATGCGCGCACTTATAGCTTTCTTACGCTCCGCCTTCAAAGGCACATGGTTTCCTGATCGCCAGGGATTTATTCTTTGAGCGGAACATTCGAGGTCGACATTTGGAGGTCTAGATGCACCAAGACTTACGGCCTGTCCAAGCTCACCGACTGAGAAGTCTCGTAAAAGAGACGTGGGCCCGCATGACGGACGAAGAGATCGAGCTCTATCCGCATCAAGAGGACCAGTTCTATGATAAGCTGCACGCGCATTACGGTTTGCCGCGCGAGAATGCCGAAGAGCAAATGAAGTGGCTGGCCCAGGAATGTGAGTTGCCGCACAAAGCGGCGTGAATTCGAGTTTCACCGTCGAGCGCGTGCGCTCGAAAGCGGTAGAAGTGGAAAGCGCCTCTCTGGCCACAGGGAGGCGTTTTTCATTTCCGCCAGTTTCACGCCCCCCACGAAGGGCAGGACGGTTCCGCCTCTTGTAGGTTGTGAATAGGCAGAACACTCGCTTGGTATAGATTTTTTATGATCGAAAGTCGCATCAATGAGGTTCAAGCCTTTAGTTTATCCCGCTTGCAACTGCACAGCTCTCAACCCTCGCGATGGAGACGATCATGAATTTCGGACGTGGATTTTTACTTTGGATTCTCGGCATTCCGCTGCCAATCAT
>JALYJG010000216.1 GCA_030775365.1 Pseudomonadota bacterium | reverse complement strand
TTGCCGAGATGACGACGCCGGTTGAATCTCTGACGGTGAGCGAAGCGGTTATGCGTCTCGATCTGGCCGATTTGCCGGCGCTGATGTTCGCCAACCGCGCCCATGGCGGGCTGAATATGATTTACAGACGGCCCGACGGACATATAGGCTGGGTCGACCCTTCTCACGATGCGGCCTGGCCGAAAACGCAGTCGAAAAACTAACGGCAACCCTAAAATGGCGCGGAAATTTACCATGAGAGATTTACTGCTACCTAACGCCGTTATCGCAAATCTCTCGAGCGCCACGAAAAAAGACGTACTGCAGGACATAGCGCGTTATGCCGCCGGCATCATCGGCCAGGACGAACACACAGTGTTCAACGTGCTTTGGGAGCGTGAAAAGCTTGGCACCACCGGTATAGGGCAAGGGCTGGCCATTCCGCACGGACGGCTCCCCGACATGCAGGAAGTTCAAGGGTTTTTTGCCAGGCTGGCCGAGCCTGTCCCGTTCGAGGCCGTCGACAACGCGCCTGTCGATATGGTGTTCTTGCTTCTTGCGCCCGAATCCGCAGGAGCCGATCACCTTCATGCCCTGGCCACGGTTTCCCGCCTCCTGCGCGATCAAAATCTCTGCGCCCGGCTGCGCAGCGCGCCTGACGATAGGGCGATCTACCGACTTTTGACTGAAACGGCAGCCGTCGCCGCAGCTTGAGTGGGGGAGGGTCCGACCCTCTAGCCATACCTGTTAATCTCTGCTATCCCGTTGAATCAAGGCATTTCTTTCCTGATTTCCGGGTCTCATCATGAAATTCACGCTTGAACGCGCCGCTCTTCTGAAAAGCCTCGGCCATGTCCAGAGCGTGGTCGAGCGACGCAACACGATCCCCATTCTCGCCAATGTGCTGATCCGGGCTGCCGGCGCTGATGTGTCGTTCGTTGCTACCGACATGGAAATTGAAATTAACGAAAGCGTGCCGGGTCAGGTCGGCAAGTCCGGAGCCATCACGGCGCCCGCTCATACGCTGTATGAAATCGTGCGCAAACTGCCTGAGGGCGCGCAAGTCGAATTGAGTGCCGGTAACAACAACCAGGTCACATTGTCCTCAGGCCGTTCGCATTTCAAACTCGGCTGTCTGCCCGTCGACGATTTCCCGAAGATGCCGGAAGGGGATCTCCGCCACAAATTCACATTATCGGCCGCCGATTTGCGTGCGCTGATTGACCGCACCCGCTTTGCCATGTCGACCGAGGAAACGCGCTATTATCTCAATGGGATTTATTTGCACACGACCAAAATCAAGAACGTCGATGTGCTGCGGGCTGTAGCGACCGACGGCCACCGTCTTGCACGTGTCGAGATGCCGTCGCCTCAAGGGGCGAAGGGTATCCCGGGCATCATCCTGCCGCGCAAAACCGTAAACGAAGTGCGCAAGCTCATCGACGAATCAGCGAGCGACATCGAGATCGCGCTCTCGGAAGCGAAGGTGCGGTTTAGTTTCGACGATGTCGTCATTACATCCAAACTGATCGACGGTACTTTCCCGGATTACGAGCGCGTAATACCGAGCGGCAACGAGAAAGTCATGGAAGCGGATACACATGTATTCGCGGCTGCCGTCGACCGGGTCGCTACGATCTCGACTGAGAAGTCGCGCGCCGTCAAGCTGAGCTTGACGCCGGGCCACCTCGTGCTGTCGGCCAACTCGCCTGAGGCCGGAAGTGCGACCGAAGAAATCGAAGTCAAATATGATGGCGCATTGTTGGATGTCGGCTTCAACGCCCGCTATATGCTCGACATCCTGCAGCAGATCGAAGGCGACGGTGCCCGGTTCCATCTGGCCGATGCGACGGCGCCGGCGATCATTCAGGATGTGGCGGATGCAAGCGCCCTTTATGTGATCATGCCGATGCGGGTATAATCCGGCGGCCGGTGCTTTATGGTCCTTGGCGACGATGGCCGCGCTGAAGTTCCGGCGGAAGCAAAAGTTCCGGCGCGCATTCCCGCCCTCGATTCTTTGCGCGGAATTGCAGCTTTCGGCATCATGTCCTGGCACATCTTTTTGACATTGCCACAAAACGTCGCGATGGATTTGCAGTGGATTACGTTGACGCCGTTCCGCATGATGCCATCGGCGGTAATTATTTTTTACATGCTCAGCGGCTTTGTCCTTAGCTTGTCTTACGTTGACGGGAAACCGCCCCGCTACTCGTCCTATCTCATCAGACGGACTTTCCGGCTTTATATTCCCTTCGTCGCAACTGTTGCCGCGGCATTCGTTCTCTATGCGGTGATGCAAGTCGACCGACAAAGCGTCAATGACATGGTTTTTCATAAAAATGCGTTGGCGCATCCAGGAGCTTTTACGCTTTGCATGTTCGGCCGGGCGCTGCTGGCGACAGGATTGCGGGACGATGATCTCCTGAATCCAGCTATGTGGACGCTGAGCCACGAGATTAGAATTTCGCTTATTTTTCCGCTTCTCGTTCTGCTGTGTCGCCGCAGCTGGCTCGGCGTGCTGTTCATGATGCTGTGTTACATTTTGGTTCGTACAATCCAGGCTCGTGTCGGGAATTCGACGACTTTCCCCGCCTTGACGGACGACTATCTAACGACGTGGTTGGCGACGATTTATTATGTTCCCTGCTTCATGTTCGGCATCTTTTTGGCGAAACACCGAAAGCGGATTGTTACCTGGCTTGCGCGCTTACCGAAGTTTACCCGCATAATTTTATGGGTCCTCGTCGCGGTCAATTTGTGGTTCATCCCTGACTTTGATATTCGGCAACCCTTCACTGAAATCGGGGCCTTCACACTGCTTGCCCTCATATTATCTTCCGCGCGGGTTAAGCGCATGATGGAAGCGGCGCCCTTGCAGTGGCTTGGAAAGATCTCTTACAGCCTTTATCTCGTCCACGTGCCTGTCCTTTTAGTATTGAGGCACAGCCTGGACGGCCGGCTGCCGCTTGCGATCACCTACACGCTATTTGTCTTCACGGCTTTAGCGATCGCTGACTTAAGCTACCGTTTCATAGAAGTACCGGCTATAGCTTGGGGAAAGACGCTCGCCCGCAAAGCCTAGCGAGGTTCAGAGTCTTACCCGCTGTCTTAGCCGCCTGATCCCTTGTCACCATCGCCGCCCGTGCGATCCTTGCCACCCATCGAAGATTCGTGCTGTTCGCGCGATGTTTTTTCCGTTTTGTTTGGCGTGTTGTTAGCGGCGACGCTGCGACTGCCGCCACCTGAGAGACTGGATGTCGACACGCTGACATGTATGTTGGACGGTTGAGGCGTGGACGCATTGCTGCTCATAGAGCCGGGTGCGCTGGTCGCTGCCGGGCTCGTGGCGGCTTCCTCGCGGTAGGTCGGGAACAAAGCCATCTTCATGGAATGGCTTTGGGCCGCCGCCGCTGCCGCGCCATCGGCCCCTTTCGCGCCCGTTATGCCAGAGGCGGTTACGCTAGCGGTGCCCGCGAAGGGTGCAGGTCCCATGCCTGTGTTAGCGACATAAGTCACCGGTCCTGCGCCGGGCGGCAGAGAAGCGGAGGACGCAGCGGACGGGGCGCCAAGATCGGTGGCCACAAGCGCCGTAACCCAGCGCAAGGCATTGTCCGGCAGCCAAGCGATCCCCTTGAAGC
>JALYJG010000215.1 GCA_030775365.1 Pseudomonadota bacterium | reverse complement strand
GAGCTCGCCCTGTGTCTCGTTGGCATTGAGATCGGTCAGTGAAATCGGGTAATCCCCACTGAAGCAGGCATCGCAATATTGCGGTTGTTCGACGTTGCGCCTCGCCTCGCCCATCGCACGATATAAGCCATCGAGGGAAATGAAGGCGAGACTGTCGACCCCAATAAACCTTGCCATTTGCTCAACCGTGTAATTGTGCGCCAGCAGTTTTTCCGGTTGGGGCGTATCGATGCCATAGAAGCAGCTATGTTTGGTAGGCGGGCTCGAAATGCGCATATGCACTTCTTTAGCTCCGGCGTGCCGTATCATTTCCACGATTTTGGTGGAGGTCGTCCCGCGGACGATCGAATCATCGACGAGAACGACGCGTTTGCCCTCGATGAAGCGCTTGTTCGCGTTATGCTTCAGGCGCACGCCGAGATGGCGAATCCGATCGGTCGGCTGGATAAAAGTCCGGCCGACGTAATGATTGCGAATGATGCCGAGATCGAACGGTATACCGCTCTCCTGCGCGTAGCCAATGGCAGCTGGCAGGCCGGAATCCGGGACCGGCACCACGATATCCGCCGTAACAGGCGACTCCCTTGCCAGCTCGATGCCTATTTGTTTGCGCATCTCATAGACCGAGCGTCCTTCGACAGAGGAATCCGGACGCGCAAAATATATGTATTCGAAAACGCAAAATTTATGGGGCTGCGTGCCAAGCGGGCGTTGGCTGTGAACCGTCCCGTTTTCGATCACGACAAGCTCGCCTGGTTCGATGTCGCGAACGAATTCGGCGTTGATGATGTCGAGCGCACAGGTCTCGCTGGCCAAAACATAGGCATTCTCGAGCTTGCCAAGTACGAGAGGCCGAACGCCGAACGGATCGCGGACGCCGAGTAGGAGATCTTTAGTCATTGCCACCAAGGAATACGCGCCTTCAATCTGACGCAGGGCCTCGATCAACCGGTCCACGGGGTTGGGGCCGCGGGCCATGGCCATGAGATGAATAATGACTTCGGTGTCGGTCGTCGAACGAAACAGGCATCCGCGCCGCACGAGCTGTTTGCGCAGGTTGTAGGCGTTGGTCAAATTGCCGTTATGACCGATGGCGAAACCGCCAAAGTCGAAGTCGGCGAAGAGGGGCTGCACGTTGCGCAACGCCGTTTCGCCTGTTGTAGCGTAACGCGTGTGACCCACGGCCATTGACCCCATAAGCCGATCGAGGGTGGCGCCTGTGCTAAAATTCTCACCCACATGACCAAGGGCATGATGGGAATGGAAATGCTCGCCGTCAAAGCTGACGATGCCGGCGGCTTCCTGACCACGATGCTGCAGCGCGTGAAGCCCAAGCGCGGTCATGGCGGCGGCCGAGTCTTTGCCGGCGATGCCGAACACGCCGCATTCCTCTTTGAGCTTGTCGTCATCGAACGGGTCAGTGCTTAGCGGCATTTGGGGGCTCATGGCTTGCTCTTTTCATCGATGAGCTGATTGAGGTTTGAACGACTTCTATTGTCGTAAGCGGGCGCAATCTCCTGTTTTGTCGTCGCGCCGGGCGCGCTGAATATATCGTGTTCACGTTCGGTAATGTCGCGTTGCGCTGCTGATCTCTGTTTGTCGTACTCTTTCATGGTCTCCTCGATATCTTTTTCCGGAATAAAGGTCTTCAGCATAGTGGCTCCATAATTCAGGCCGGGTCTCGTTTTGGCGTAGACGAGCCATTCGGGAGGATTGTCGAACTCCTTTTCCTTAACAACCGTGCCATTGTCTTCCTTAACCACCTCAGAGGCATTCGGCTTATCGAGCTTGTCCATGTTGAGCCAGGGTACGTAGGTGGCCCCGAGATAGAGCAAACAGACAATCAAGACGCCCCGCACGAGCCCGAACATGAAACCGAGCGAGCGATCGATAGCCGTGAGCGCGCGACCCCTGATCAGACGCGCAATGAGATAGCCGACCAGGGTGAAAACAATCAGCGCCATAATGAATATAATCACAGCCGCCAGAGCGTTGGCTCCTGTCAGATTTTTGATATATTCGTGCGTCCAGGGCACGGCCACCGGGTAGAACTTGGCGGCGACAAAATAGGCGGCGGCCCATGCGGCCAGCGAGAGCATTTCCCGGACAAAGCCTCGCATAAGGGCCAGTAGGCCTGACAGCAAAATTGTGCCGAGGACGGTATAGTCAAGAACGGTGAGGCCGTGATGCGCTTCCATACCAATCCCGTGTCCCAGAAACGGCTTCTATCTACCACAAAATTTGGAAAAGTTAAGCCTTGTCGGTGCGGGGCGCCTATCCTTTCGGCCCGCCGCCCCGTCCGAGGGGGCGGCCGCCAGCAAGCAGGGCGTGCCCCTAGCAAGCAGGGGCGATAAGTGATTCTCAAAAGGACATGGTGTCGCTATAACGATATTCAACCCCCGTTACAAAAAGGCATGTCATGACCGTACCCGCCCCTGTTCTGCTCCCCTA
This sequence comes from Pseudomonadota bacterium, assembly GCA_030775365.1. Lineage (GTDB taxonomy): Bacteria > Pseudomonadota > Alphaproteobacteria > UBA9219 > UBA9219 > JALYJG01. The sequence goes on along the minus strand of JALYJG010000215.1, from coordinate 1,181 downwards.
TAAGGGGAAATGGCCTAAAATTGACCCGACAGCGTTTATCGCCCCGGGGGCCGTGATCATTGGTGATGTCGAAATTGGCCCTGACAGCTCTATCTGGTTCGGTTGTGTCGTGCGGGGCGACGTCAACGCCATTCGAATCGGCGCGCGCACCAATATACAAGACGGCTGCGTGATCCATGTGGCGAGTGGCCTGCAACCTGCGCGCTTGGGCAAAGGGTCGGCACCTATGCCGGAGGCTGGCTATCCGACGCTTATCGGTAACAACGTCACGGTGGGGCACATGAGTTTGCTGCATGCTTGTACGGTACAAGACAATGGGTTTGTCGGCATGCATGCCGCCGTCATGGACGGTGCCACGGTCGAGAGCTACGCAATGCTGGCAGCGGGAGCGATGCTAACGCCGGGAAAAACGATCAAAAATGGCGAACTATGGGCTGGTCGCCCCGCAAAGCTCTGGCGCTCTCTGACAGCCGAGGATCTCGCTCAGTTTGACATGCGCGCCACTCAATATGTCGAGTTAGCGAAAGATTACACGAGGCCACTATAAGGCCCGCACAAGTACGTATTGTCCTGGCGCCGCGTCCTGTCCATTCGTTATCGCGCGGGGCGCGACCTTCTCGCCTGCATACCCTTGTAACCACCCCAGCCATTCCGGCCACCAGGAACCGTTATGCGGTTCGGCCGCTTCCATCCATTCCTCGACGTCCGCCGGACAGCGTCTGTTGGTCCAATAGCCATATTTGTTAGCCGCTGGTGAGTTCACGACACCGGCGATATGGCCGGATCCGGACAGCACGAAAGTCACGGGGCCCTTGTAAAGCTGCGTAGCCGCATAGGTTGATTGCCAAGGGGCGATATGATCCTCGCGTGTCGAGAGAAGAAAACTCGGCACCACAATCGAGCGGAGATCGATTGGGACGCCTTTTAACGTAAGCCCGTTCGGCTGCGCGAGGCGATTCTCCATGTACATCTTCCGCAGATAAAAACTCTGCATAGCGGCCGGCATATTGGTCGAATCGCTGTTCCAGTACAGGATGTCGAATGGGAACGGTTCCCGGCCGAGCAAATAATTATTGATGACAAACGACCAGATCAGATCGTTGGAACGAAGCAGGTTGAACGTCGTCGCCATCGTAGCGGCGTCCAGATAACCTTGCTGCGCCATGCGCGCCTCGATGATC
>JALYJG010000214.1 GCA_030775365.1 Pseudomonadota bacterium | reverse complement strand
ACTCTATACCGACAGCCAATATGTCCAGAAAGGCATCACCGAATGGGTGCCCGGCTGGATCAAACGCGGCTGGACAACGGCGGACAAAAAACCCGTCAAAAACGTCGATTTATGGCAGCGGCTGCACACGTCCGCCGCTGTCCATAAAGTCGAGTTCATATGGGTGCGCGGCCATGACGGACACACCGAAAACGAGCGGGCTGACCGGCTAGCCGTCGAGGCTATCCGCCGCTAGCTCGGCTAGCCCGACACAAAAGGCCGATCCGAGAGCTGGATGACCCAGCCGGATGTCAGGCCGCCGATTTCTGCGAGACCCGCATGGCGCAAGCTTCCGCGCTCGACACATCGAGTGCGCCCGGCTTTTCGACCTCGACCGATTTTACGATCCCATTGTCGACGAACAGTGCAAAACGCTGGCTGCGCGTACCAAGACCGTAGCCAGAGCCGTCCATCTCGAGGCCCAAGGCTTTCGTAAAGGTGGCGTTGCCATCGGCAAGCATCGTGATGCCTTCGGCCTTCTGCGCTTCTTGCCAGGCTTTCATGACAAAGGGATCATTTACGGCCAGGCAGACGACCTCGATGCCTTGGGCTTTGAACTCGCCGAGCCGTGCTACAAAACCAGGCAAGTGCTTGGCCGAGCAGGTCGGCGTGAAGGCGCCTGGGACCGAAAACAGGACGACTTTCTTACCTTCAAAAACGCTGTCGGTCGAAAGATCTTGCAAGCCGCTCGGTGTCAGCTGCTTGAGCGTGACAGAGGGAATTTTGTCGCCGGTTTTGATCGTCATGGGATGTCTCCTGAATAAGGCGTTGAGCCGCGAAGCTACGATCTCGTTTGTGCCGGCGTCAATTCAAACCGGTTGCTGAAACCCGCTGCTGAAGCCCGCTGCTCAAACCCGCTGCTGAAACTAGCCGGCCCAGGCCGCCGAGCCTTCTTCGGGGGCCTTAGTTACAGACAATGCTTGACATGCAACCAAATGGTTGCCTATAATGCTTCATGGTGACCAAGGACGACCCCGTGTTCAAATGCCTTGCGGATGCGAGCCGGCGCGAATTGCTTGACCGACTGCGCGAGCGGAGCGGACAGACATTGAGCGAATTATGCGAGGGGCATGACATGAGCCGTCAGGCTGTTACCAAGCATCTGGCTTTGCTGGAGGGGGCGAATCTCGTCGTCACGGCCAAGCGGGGGCGCGAAAAGTTGCACTATCTTAATCCAGTGCCGATCAACGAGATCTATATGCGTTGGATCGGGCGATTTGAGACGACGCGGCTCGAGGCGCTTCATAACCTGAAACAAGCCCTAGAGGAGGACGACCAATGACAAGCGCCCGCAACGATTTCATTTATACGACCTACATCAAGACGACGCCCGAAAAACTTTGGACGGCTATCACCAATCCTGAGTTCACGCGCCAATATTGGGGCATGGATAATATTTCGGACTGGAAAAAAGGTTCTGACTGGAAACATGCGAAGACGGATGGCAATGATGTAAGAATCGTCGGCAAAGTGCTCGAGAGCGAGCCGCCAAAGAGACTTGTGCTGAGCTGGGCGGATCCGAAAGATAGAGCTGATGATTCGAGCGTAACGTTTAAGATCGAAAGCGTGGGCGCGCTTGTACGCCTTGACGTCATTCATGGCAGTTTCAAGCCCGGCTCCGTCATGGCGACCAAGATTGTTATTGGCTGGCCACTTGTTCTTTCGAGCCTCAAATCGCTTCTCGAGACGGGTAAAGCAATCGATGTGGGCGCTGTGAAAGAGGCTTTGGGACAAAGCTGCACGAACGAAGCCGCCGCCTAGCCTCGAGAGCACGGCCGGCACGACCTGACAAACTTGCGCATAGACGTTTGGCCAAAAGTGATCACCACGAAGTTTGCCGCGAATGGCTTCTTGATCGAGCTCTGGAAGCAGGCGTGCCGCGCCGTGCCTAGCAGGCCCATCAAGCCGGGCTCGTAAAAAGAGACCGCCCCGTTCTTGAGGCTAAGTTTGATGTCGCTGCTGACATAGCTCGCCGTTCACCTGAGGAGGCGATGCGCAACCTGCGCGGGTGTTACAAATTGCTTTTCGCGCAGAGCTATCGCCGTCCCTCCCCAAGAAAAATTTTTATCTTTCCCCCATCCGATTTTTGGTCGGCCGTTCTAGCCCGTCATGATGCTGACACCTTTACGGTTTATTTATACGTACTGAGTAGAATTTACCGACGCCCCTTGCGAGGACTCAATGCAGACCTCCTACCTCAAAATGCAGCGCATCGCTGCCCTGGCCAGGCTCTATCCCGAAATCAAGGACCCCGACCTTGTTCGGCTTCCGGATGGAACTTTCATGATGCTCGCCAGCATCGGGCGCTCTGATATTCAGTCCTGGGTCGTCGGGCGGTTCACGGCCGAAAGCATCGACGGTGAATGGCTGGAGCAGGAGCCCGTGCGATTTCACGGTCTCTCAGGTCCGCAGCTTTGCGCTTCAAGCACGCTCTGCCGGGTGAAAAACGGCCGCCCGCAATGGGATATGCATATTCAGACCGCATGTTTCGAGCCGAACGGCAAAATAGTCTCCGCCCAATCCGATGATGGTCTCAATTTCGTTCAATCGGCGCGCCCGGCTGTGACGAAAGAGTCGCTGATCAACGACCGGGGCGTCGTTGGGGTTTATGATGCGGGCGTGACCGAGATATTCGACGAGGGCGAGACCAAGGAATGCATGGTCTTTTCCGGCTACCGCAGCGTCGGCAACGGCGATTTATATGCGAGCTTCAGGGATCCCTCGCATCCCGACAACCCCTGGCAACCGGCCAAACTTATTTTGGATCAGGAATCTGTGCCGTTTCATAACCACCCCGAATACGAATACCGCGAATGGGGCCTGGAAGGTGCCAAACTCGTGCAGCTCGGCGAAAGTGATTATCTGCTCGTGGGCGTTTGCTTTCTGCCGAGGCCGCGCGAGTTTTCGGGCACGCGTCAGCGCATTTTCTTCGCCTGGGGTCAGTCGCCCTCGCCCCCTTTTACGCTGCTTGGCACTGTCATTGAGCCGGACACGACTGGGGAGACGGGCCATCCGGATGTGATGCTGCAAGACGGCGTGCTGCACATGATCTATCAGGAGCGCACGGGCGAAGGTAAACCCTGGCATCTGCGCTACACGCGCTTTGATGTCGAGAGATTGCGTGAAGAAATGACGCGAAAACGTACTACCGATCTCTCATCGGCCTATTGGACCGTCGGCAGTCACGACCACGCGGCAAACGATTACCGCTTCCGGCTTTGATAGCGCTTTCGCGGCTTGCACAGAATGCTCTAGATCCCGCCGGAGAGCCCAGGGGCCGGGCCGTTACGGGCGCGTCAGGTCTTCGCCTGTAAGATTGACTGAGGGATCGGTTGACAGATCGTCCGAGATCAACTGGGCTGCCGGACTGTCTTTGTGAATTGCTTCCCACCATGCATGCCGCTGATCACGCGGCACCAAACCGACAATTGATCCCCCGAAGCCCCCGCCTGTCAAACGCGCGGCCTTAATGCCAAAGCGGCGCGAGGATTCGACCATGCGGTCGATCTCGGGGATAGAGACGTCGTAATCATCCCGCTGCGAATCGTGGCTCGCGGCCATGAGGTCGGCAAAGCGCCGCAAATCCCCTGCTTTCAGAGC
>JALYJG010000213.1 GCA_030775365.1 Pseudomonadota bacterium | reverse complement strand
TCTTTGGTCAGCCGTCGGCTTGAGCGTAGCCCTCGCCATAGGCATGGATAATTTCCTTCGCCTCTGTGACGGCGCTGCGTTGATGGACGACCATTTCCGCACGGCACCCTTGGCAAAAAACATGCCCGTTCTGCTCGCCATGCTGGGCATCTGGCAGCGCAACTTTATGGGCGCCGCGGCGCAGGCCGTTCTCCCCTATAGCGAACGTCTCCGTGAGCTTCCGCGTTACTTGCAGCAGCTCGAAATGGAAAGCAACGGTAAATCGGTCACTCGTGACGGGACATCAGCCGACTACGCGACGGCTCCGGTGATTTTCGGCGAATGCGGCACCGTCGGCCAGCATAGCTTTCACCAATGGCTCCACCAGGGTTCCGACATTATCCCGGCCGATTTCATCGGCGTTGCCGAGGATGACAGCCAGGCGCCCGATCATCACGCTGCCCTGCTCGCCAATATGGCAGCGCAGGCGGCAGCCCTGGCCTTCGGGCGCGCCGCCGCAGAGCTCCCACAGGATGTGTATGCGGGCAATCGATCCAGCAACATCCTGACGCTCGCCAAACTCGACCCCGAACATCTCGGCATGCTGCTGGCGCTTTATGAGCATAAGACTTTCGTGCAGGGCGTTATCTGGAACATAAACTCGTTTGATCAACCAGGGGTTGAGTTGGGCAAGAAAATGGCCAAGGCCCTCGAAACGCAGACGGCCCCGCAGGGCCGTGTGGAAACGTTTACAGCGGCTCTTTTTCGCAATCTGGAGGGTTTTGCTGGAAATTAAAGGGAAATCAATCCCTTAGTCCAGAAAATCGTAAGCATTTATTAAAAATTCCTTGCGAAAATAGAACCAATCTCCGTTATCCCTGACGAAGGTTTTCTCCCGGCGCGCGTGTTAGCGCGATGGCATATGAGCGACACACGAGAATTAACCCGTCTCACTCAGGAGGAGTTAGACGCCGCTATCGAAAAACACGCCATGTTCCGTTCGGCGCGCGTGGGCGGCATACGCGCCATTTTTTCGGGCTACGACCTGACCGAGTTATCGGCGCGGGGCAAAGATCTCTCCCATGCTGATTTCACCGGCGCCTGCATGCACAAGACGGACATGCGGGAGGCCAAGCTCGATTACGCGATCCTCTTTGGCACCGATCTGCGTTTCGCCAATCTTCAGAACGCCACTCTCGTGCGGGCGGATCTGCGCGGCGCGTGCCTGCGCGGCGCTTTTCTGATCGGCGCGGATCTGACAGGCGTCGATTTACGTGAAGGTATTCTGACAAGTGCTGATTCCAAGGGCAATCTCGTCAAGGCGCATAACGGCGTCATGACGGGCGAAGGCGGTGCCGATTTCAGCGGCGCCAATCTCACGGATGCCCGGCTTTCGGGCGCTGTTGCCATCGACACCAACTTCAGCGACGCCACTATGCGCGGTTGCAAGATCGTCCGGGCCAGCCTCGCCGGTGCCAATTTTTCCGGGACCAATCTCGAGGGCGCCGATCTCAGCCTCTGCGACTTGCGCACCGCGAATATGAAAGGAGCCGTATTGGTCAATACAGCGCTCAGCCTGGCCAATCTGACGGACGCGAACCTCTCCGGCGCTCTGACCTCGACGCCGACCGGGCCGACCGCAAAGGATTTGCCGGCGCCGATCGAAGACCTCATGCGCGCGCACACGCTCTGGGTTGGGAGCAATGCCACCGAGGGCCAGCGCCTCGACATCAGCGGTTACGATCTGCGCAATGGCGTCAATTTTGCCCGGGCCTGCCTGACGATGATTATCGGTCGGGGAGTGATGCTGTACGGAGCTAATTTGGCCGACGCTCAACTCCAAGGTGCTGACCTTGCGAATGCCGATCTGCGGCACGCCAACCTTCAGTCTGCGGATTTACGCGGCGCCAATCTCAAAGGCGCCAAGTTGAGTAACGCCAATCTTCAAGGGGCGCATTTGAAGCCGTTGTCCTTGGTCCAAGGCCGCACCCTGCCGACGGAACTACCCGAGGCTTCATTCCGCTATGCTAATCTTTCCGGCGCAAGCCTCCGACAAGCCAACATGCGTGATTGCGACCTATGTTATGCTAACCTGATCGGCGCCGACCTTACAGGAGCTCTTCTTGACGGCGCTAACATGGAAGGCGCCCGCATCAACCCAAGCCAGCAGGCATTTGTCAAAGTAACCACCCAGTAAGCAGCCTGGTTCCCAGGGAACCGGCGCTATGATAGTAAGGAACGGACGGAGGCAGGGCCCGATTAGCATGAACGACAAGAACGACAAAAACGAAAAAGGCGAGAAGGGCGAATCGACCGAAAGAAAGCTCACGCGCCTGACCCAGGCAGAGCTCGACGCGGTGATGCTGAAGCACGAGTCCTATCTGCTGGGCCGTCGCGGCGGGGTGCGCGCCAATTTTTCCTATCACGACCTCTCGAATATGCTTTTAGCGAAGAAAAACTTGTCGGACGCCGATTTTACGGGCGCCTTGATGTCGCAAACCGACTTGCAGGGGGCGAAACTCGATAGAGCCATCCTCTTCTGCACCGATCTTCGCCACGCGAATTTATATGGCGCCAGCCTTCTGCGCGCCGATCTGCGCGGGGCCGCTCTGCGGGGCGCTAATCTGGTGGGCGCGAATATGACAGGCGTCGACCTGCGTGAGGGCTCCCTCGCTAGTGCGGGCAGCGACGGGGGTCTACAGGCCGCTCACAAGGATCTCACTGTCGCCGACAAAGGCGGGGCCAATCTCAGCGGTGCCAATCTGAGCGAATCGCGTCTCTCGGGCGCGGTTGCGGCGGGCAGCAATTTCAGTGATGCCACGCTTCGAAGTACCAAGTTCAACAATGCAAGTTTGAAAGATGCCAATTTCGCAGGCGCCAATCTCGAAGGCGCTGATATGAGCGATTGCGACCTGTCGGGCATTAATTTGCGCGGCGCCGTGCTCGTCAACACCGCTATCAACCTCAGCGAAGTCGGCGCCGACGCCAAGAAAGGCGCCCTGACCAACATGGTCGACGGCCTTTCAGTTAAAGATTTGCCGGCGACTTTTGAAGACTTATTGCGCTTGCATGAATTGTGGCTTGAAAGCGGCGGCCAGCAGGGCAAACAACTCGATATCAGCAAATATGATCTACGCAGCGGCGTGAAGTTCAACCGCTGCCGGCTTACGATGATGCGAGCTCATAACACGATATTATATGGCGTCAGCTTCCTGGATTGCCAGTTACAGGCCGCCGATATGCGCGAGGCCGACCTCCGCCATACCATCTTTCAGGGCGCCGATATGCGCGGCGGCCAGTTTGTCGGCGCGAGCTTCAACAACGCCAACATGCAAGGGGTCAACCTCCAACCGCTGGTCTTGGCGCAAGGGCGTACACTCAACACCAGTATGACGGGCGCAAGCCTGCGCTATGTGAATCTGACGGGCGCCAATCTTCAAAATGCCGACTTCCGGAAAGCGGATCTGGCCGATGCTAATCTGACGGGCGCGAATCTGGCGGGCGCTAACTTCACCGAGGCGCTTATGGAAGGCGCCCGACTTGATCCGCAACAAAAAGAATTGCTCGCCGCGCAAGCGCTTAAATAGCGGGAGGGGCTAGGACGAGCTGCTGCTGGTCGAGGAAGCAGCCGTTGCATCACCGAGTTTGCCCTGCGGCAGGC
>JALYJG010000212.1 GCA_030775365.1 Pseudomonadota bacterium | reverse complement strand
AGAGCGGCCCTGAAGGGGTGTGAAAGCGGGGGATAACGGCGGAACAAACAGGGAAAGATGATTACTTGTTCACTTTTTGTTTTACTTAGCTGTGAGTGGTTTTGTTTTGCTGCAGCAATAATAGTTAATTGATTTTCCACGGTATTTACCAATTTTTATTACTTAAGACCTTGACCCCCCAACCATACCCATGATATCCCATAAGAACCCAAAACGTGACGGCTCTTGCCCAAATGTCCGGGCTCCAAAACGTCCCTTCCTGGCCGAATTTGCCTCGAAACCACCTGCACTTTTTGCTCCCTTTGAGGTCCTCATGCCCGTTTTCCTGTCCAATTTTGTCAATCGAATTGACAAAAAAGGACGGGTGTCCGTGCCCGCGCCGTTCCGGGCCGCGCTGGGCGATGACGCGTCGGGGATCGTAGCTTTTCGCTCGCTCCAACATGAGGCGCTCGACGGCTGTTCGATCGGCCATCTCGAACTCCTCAGTCAGAGCCTTGAGAAACAGGATCTCCCCCCTGACGTCTATGAGCTGATCGAAACCACGATTTTCGGCGGATCCGTGCAGCTGCCCTTTGACAGCGAAGGACGCATCACCTTGCCCGACACGCTCGCCGCGGCCGTGGGCATCACCGATCAGGTCGCCTTCGTCGGACGGCGGAAAACGTTTCAGATTTGGGATCCGAAAAAGCTGGTCGCTCACGAGGCTGCCGCTCGCTCGGCCGCGCGCGCCAAAGATATTTCCCTTAGCAAGATTATCGCTGCGGCCAGCCGCGAAAGTGGAGGCCTCTCGTGACCGCCCCTCCTCGCCATATTCCGGTCTTATTGACCGAAGTTGTTGAAGCGCTCGCGCCGAAAAATGGAGGCGTTTATGTGGATGGCACGTTCGGCCTCGGCGGTTACAGCCGCGCGCTCCTGAACGCCGCCGATACGCACGTCTTCGCTATCGATCGTGACCCGCATGCCATCGCGGCCGGCCGTGCGCTCGTTGACGAGTACAAACCCCGCCTCAGACTGCTGCAGGGTCCGTTCGGCGTCATGGATATTCTGCTCGCCGGCGAACAGATCCGCGAGGTGGATGGCGTGGCGCTGGACCTTGGAGTTTCCTCGCCGCAAATTGATGCGCCCGAGCGCGGCTTCTCGTTCAAAGCGGACGGGCCGCTGGACATGCGCATGGGCCAAAGCGGCCCCTCGGCCGCCGACGTCGTCAACAGTCTCGGCGAGAAAGAACTTGCCGATATCATTTTCCAATACGGCGAGGAGAGGCACTCCCGGCGGGTCGCGAAGCGCATCGTCGAAGCGCGCGCCGAAGAGCGGATCCTGCGCACGCGGCAACTCGCCGACATCGTCCGCCGCGCCGTGCCGCGCGCGGAGGACGGTATTGATCCGGCAACCCGCACTTTTCAGGCGCTTCGCATTCACGTGAACGATGAACTTGGCGAACTGCGTCGGGGCCTTGTCGCTGCTGCCACATTGCTCAAACCGAAGGGCCGTCTGGCTGTCGTGTCTTTTCACTCTCTCGAGGACAGGGTCGTCAAAGACTTCATGCGCCGCCGCAGCGCGACACAAACGGGCGTCTCGCGTCATGTCCCGGCCAACGATCATCAGCCGCCGCCACCCTCTTTCCGGCTCATTACCCGCAAGCCGCAGACCCCATCCGCTGAGGAGGCCCGCAACAATCCTCGTGCGCGATCCGCGAAGCTCCGAGTTGCAGAACGAACCGACGCCCCGAACCCAAAGGAGAATGCCGCATGATACGCGCTTCCTCGACCTTGTTCTGGTTTAGCATGGCCATCATCGCCAGCCTGGCTTTCTACCGCACCAACGATAACGTGCAGGCTCTGGAATTAAAGCTGCGCTCCCTGAACGCGGCCATCGAAAACGAGCAACGTACAATCCATGTTCTTAAGGCTGAGTGGGTCTACCTTGCAAACCCGACGCGCGTTGAGGCGGAAGCTCATAAGCACCTGGCCCTGCGTCCGACAGCGCCGCGGCAGGTCGCGCCCCTGAATGACCTGGCGGAGATCCTACCCACGCATGACGAAAGCGCCGTGGCCCTCGCGGTTAATTCGACGCCCATCGCAACCATTAAAACTTCGCTGGCCCCGCCGCGCCGTCTCGCTAAGGTCAAATCGCATGGTGCGATGGCGGTGGCGTCCGTCGACACTGGCCATATTAACGAGCACATGATTCTGCAGCACAACTCTGTTCCTGCGTCGGCCGATCCCATTGGCTCGCTGATTACTGAGCTCGGCTCCCATCCATGAGCGGGTGGCGCAGATCCAAGCGCCCCGCTTCGAGCCAGCAGCCAAACCTGCCTGGTGTCTTTGCGCCGCCCGCGCGCAGATCCCGACGCTTAGCCACGCCGCATGACCAGGCACTCGAGATCGCACGTACGCGTATCGGCAGTGCCTTTATCCTTTTCGCGGTGGCCTATCTCCTCATCGCCAGCCGCCTTGTTTTTGTGACGGTCCTGAATGAAGGCCCGGAAATGCCGGTCGCCCAACCGAGCCTTGGCGACAGCGTGGCCACCCGCGCCGACATTACCGACCGCAACGGAACCATACTTGCCACGTCCCTGCCCACGATCTCCCTCTGTGCGGACGCCAAGAAAATTCCTAATGCTGACGAAGCCGCAACTCAGCTTATGGGCGTATTGCCGGACCTTTACGCCGACCGTCTGGCCGAAGCTCTGCACGGCGCCAAGCATTGCGTTATGCTCAAACGGCATCTCACCCCCAAGCAGACTTACGAGGTCAACAAGCTGGGAATTGCGGGTCTCGAGTTTCGTCCCGACGAGCGCCGACTTTACCCGGCCGGGGACATTACGGCGCATACGGTTGGGTATACCGATATCGACAATCATGGTCTCGCCGGCATGGAAAAGAGCTTAAACCGCCGACTGGAGGAAGAGCCAGATGCCGTCGCGCTATCGATCGATTTGCGCCTGCAGAATATCCTGCACCGAGAACTCGCTAACGGCATGGCGAGCTTCAGCGCCGAGGGCGCTTCGGGCCTGATCATGGATATTTCGACCGGTGAAATCCTCTCGATGGTGTCCCTGCCCGATTTCGATCCGCAGCACCCGGGCACAGCCCGCGAAGAAACCCGCTTTAATCGCGATACTATGGGCGTCTATGAGATGGGCTCCACCTTCAAAATCTTTAACACCGCGATGGCGCTCGATTCAGGGCTTATTCATCTCGGCGATTCTTTCGATACCGTGCATCCCATCGAAATCGGCGGGCAGAGCATCAAAGATTTTCACAACGAGAGCCGTTGGTTGAATGTCGCCGAAATCTTTACGCATTCCTCCAATATCGGGTCGGCGCGCATGGCCGATCGTCTTGGTGGCGCGCGCCAGCGTGCGTTTTTGGCGCAGTTGGGTCTGACTGAAAAATCGACCATCGAACTGCCGGAAGTTGGCGCGCCCCTGCTGCCGTCGATGCGCGAGTGGGGCCAGGCGACGACGATGACCGCCTCCTTCGGCCACGGCATAGCTGTCAACGCCGTTCAGTTGGCAGGAGCGGTGGCGACGGTCGTCAATAACGGACTGCCCGTGCATCCTACGCTTCTGAAACAAACCTCCGCCTCGACGGACGGCCAGCCTGGACAGCGCGTCATCTCGCCGCGGACCTCGGCCATGATGC
>JALYJG010000211.1 GCA_030775365.1 Pseudomonadota bacterium | reverse complement strand
CGGTGGCGCGCAGGGTATCTGCATCCAAGGTGAAGCGATGCGTAACGCCATGACGTACCCGGCTGAAAACCATACTGCCTTTCTTTGGCGCCGCACCTTTCCAACCGCGTTCTCCCTCCGGCAACAGCGTATCAAGCCGCTTGGCCACATACGTAGCCGCTTGAGCTGCCTGCTCCTCGTCCGTCGTGAGTCCAACGGCCAGAGCGCCCGCTATCGCTGCCTGTTCGACGATCGCCTGCTGCCCGACTTTACGGTTCAAGGCTTGTATGGCCGACTTCATGACGCGGGCTTGCTCGATAAGCTTGCGCAGCTCGTCCCCTAGCAAAGCCTTTCCGTCATGCAACGTGACCGTGACTTCCTGACCGCCGGTCTCAATAAGGTAGTCCTCCATGGCCCTGTCATCTTTCAGATAGCGTTCCTTCGTATTGCCGCGTTTAATGCGGTAGAGCGGGGGCTGCGCAATATATAGATAGCCGCGTTCGACCAATTCCGGCATCTGGCGGAAGAAAAAGGTCAACAGCAAGGTGCGGATATGGCTGCCGTCGACATCGGCGTCGGTCATGATGATGATCTTGTGATAGCGCGCCTTATTGGCGTCGAACTCTTCGCGGCCGACACCGCAGCCAATCGCCGTGATCAGCGTTCCTATTTCGGCCGAAGATAGCATCTTGTCGAAGCGGGCGCGCTCGACATTAAGGATTTTACCGCGGAGCGGCAGGATGGCCTGGAACTGGCGCGAGCGGCCCTGCTTGGCCGAGCCGCCGGCGCTGTCACCCTCAACAATGAAGATTTCGGACTTAGCTGGATCGCGCTCCTGACAATCGGCAAGCTTGCCCGGCAAGGAGGAGGGGTCCAGCGCACCCTTACGACGCGTGAGTTCGCGCGCCTTGCGGGCGGCCTCGCGCGCCAGCGCGGCCTCGGCGACCTTGCTGACAATTTTTTTGGCGTCGGAGGGATGTTCCTCAAACCAGGTGTTCAGCATCTCCCCGATCACGGCCTCGACAATCGGTTTCACTTCGCTCGACACGAGCTTTTCTTTGGTCTGCGAAGAAAATTTTGGGTCCGGCACCTTTACCGAAAGGATGCAGGTCAGCCCTTCGCGCATGTCTTCGCCGGACAGCGTGATCTTGTCTTTTTTTGAAATGCCGCTGTTTTCAGCATAGTTGTTGACCGCGCGCGTCAGGGCGGCGCGGAATCCGGCGAGATGGGTGCCGCCGTCTTTCTGCGGAATGTTATTTGTGAAGCACAGCATATTTTCGTGATAGCTGTCGTTCCACTGCATTGCGCACTCGACCGTAATTCCGTCCTGCGCCTTTGTTGACGTAATGACGGGGTGAACAGAGATTTTGGACTGGTCCAACCAGCTTACGAAGGCCACAAGGCCGCCCTCGTAAAAAAGAGTCACGGTTTTAGGCTCCACGCTTCGCACGTCTGTCAAAACGAGATTGACGCCGGAGTTCAGAAAGGCAAGTTCGCGCAAGCGGTGTTCGAGGGTTCCGAAATCGAATTCGGTTTTGGTGAAGGTTTGGGGCGATGGCAGGAAGGTGACCTCGGTTCCGGTCGCGGATGATACGCCGATCTGCTTCAATGGGGCCTCAGGCTCGCCGTGACGGAAGCGCATGTACCATTCGTGGCCTTGGCGATGGACACGGAGATCGAGTAATTCCGACAGGGCGTTAACCACCGATACACCGACGCCGTGAAGGCCACCGGACACCTTATAAGAGTTCTGATTAAACTTGCCGCCCGCATGGAGTTGGGTCATGACGACCTGCGCGGCGGAGACGCCTTCTTCGCTATGAATATCGACCGGGATCCCGCGGCCGTTATCACGCACCGTGCATGACCCGTCCGCATTGAGAATGACCTCGATCTTTGAGCAATGGCCTGCCAGTGCTTCGTCCACCGCGTTGTCGACGACTTCATAAACCATATGATGCAGACCCGACCCGTCGTCCGTGTCGCCGATATACATGCCGGGGCGCTTGCGAACCGCATCGAGGCCACGCAATACCGTGATAGCATCCGCGCCATAGTCCTCGGCTGCGGCAACAGGGGTGGCGGATTCAGCGGCGGCCTGGCTCATGTCCGTGGTCTCTCTCATTGTTGTTTTTTCGGTGTGGCAGATGGGGTTAAACCTCTGCCGTATCTGGCAAAAATCGCTATCAAATGAGTCGCTTCGGCATCCTAGCAAAGGACAAAAGAAAACCCCAACGTTTTGTGGTCTTACACAAAACGTTGGGGTTTAAAAAGCCTAGATAGAACAACGGTCTTCGACGCCTTCCGGGCAGCTTACTGGATCGTCAATGCCCCGGGTGCGGTGAGGCTCGCGACCTGAAGCTTCGTGTCTTCTCTCTTCAATTCGCTGCGCGGCTCACCCGCCATCTGTTGCAGCTTGTCGGCGCCGGTCAGATTGTACTGATGACCACCTGGGCTGGCGAGAATGACCTGGTGCGCCTTCAGAACTTCAGCCGCAGCTTCGGCCGCGTAAGCGGGGGCCCGGGTCGTATAATTCCGTGTCCCGTTATTCTGGTTGTAGCCCTTGCCGCCGGGCGCCTGAATACGCCATGCACCGCCTTCGAGGGCGGCCGTGTTCTGGCCGACACTGCCGACGAAGGTGCCAAGGCTCTTGGCTATGCCGCCAGCGCCATGGGCCGCTTCAGTGAACTCCATGTTGATCCTCGAGCCGCCAGGAACGGTAAGCTCGACCTTCGAGCCGTTGCCGCCCGAGAAGGCGACATCCCAACCATCGGACAAATGAACTCGTGGTTCGCCATTGGCCCAACTCACCTGATCAACGCCGCCAGCCGAGGGAGGAACGATCGAAGCGGAGCCGCCAGATCCGGGTTGCGAAAGCGTTGCTACCGTCTGGGGGGTTGAGCCACCGCTGCGCGCCTGCATCTGGCTATAATCATCCAAGGATTTTTGCAACTTTGCCACATCGACGCCGGGCTTCATTCCCATGACGCGGCCACCGGCAACAACGGCCATCGGAGGCGTCGTCGGTGTAACTTTATCTGTGCCCGCGTAAATCATCATCGGAATGCCGTTCGCGGTGCGGATCGTGTTGCCGTCCCATTTAACATCGGCAACGCCTGAGGATACGGGCGCAGTTTGCCCTGTTGTCGTCGGAGCAGGAGCCGGCTGCTTCGCCTTGCGGCCGAGGCCCAAAGGAAACTGTGCGTTGGCGGGAAGAGCGGCTGCCACGAGTAAGGTTGCGGCCACAACAAAAGAAGGAAGACTTGAATGATGATTTGCGGCAGTCATTGATAACTCCATATGAAGTAAAATTTATAGCCCAGGGGGGGGCGACGGGGTATGCTAGTCCTCCAACCTTTTACTTGGCAACATGAATCAATTCATCGCCTATCTTCTTGTTAATAAAAGGTAATTCGCGGGCTGAAAGAATAGGCTGTTCCACAGAGTCCCTCCAAAAAGAAAAACAAGCAAAAGGAAACTCACAAGTGAAACGAAACGAGCAAACTAGACCTCCGCTTAGGGCAGGATCTATTGCGGCGCGAAAACGAGTACTGAACACATTTTCCAGAGCCCTTACGGCGCGTGCGGCTGGATTCGTGCGGGTGGTGCCGGAGGCAGATTAATTTTCGGCGTCTCTTTGCCTACCGGCGCCTGGACGTCGTGTTCCTTGAGGGCGGCGTTGGCG
>JALYJG010000210.1 GCA_030775365.1 Pseudomonadota bacterium | reverse complement strand
CACGAAGACCGCTTCCGCTCCCAGTTGCATGACAAGCGCCGCGTCCGCCGGGGTGGCGATGCCGCCTGCCGAAAAATTGGGCACGGGGAGCTTGCCGTTTTGCGCAACCCATTCAACGAGTTCAATCGGTGCGCGCAGCTCCTTAGCCGCCTGAGCCAATTCCTCTTGGCCGAGGACGGTGAGCCGTTTCATTTCCTTGATGATGGTCCGCATATGACGGACGGCTTCAACGATGTTGCCTGAACCCGCTTCTCCCTTTGTGCGGATCATGGCAGCGCCCTCACCGATGCGCCGTAGCGCCTCACCCAGGTTGCGCGCGCCGCAGACGAAAGGCGTGTTGAAAGCAGTTTTGTCGATATGGTGTTCGTCGTCGGCAGGCGTTAACACTTCGCTCTCATCGATGTAGTCGACGCCGAGAGACTCGAGAATGCGTGCCTCCGTAAAATGCCCGATGCGCGCCTTGGCCATGACGGGGATGGACACGGTCTGCATGATCTCCTCGACTTTACTGATGCTGGCCATCCGCGCGACGCCGCCGTCCCTGCGGATATCCGAAGGGACACGCTCAAGGGCCATAACGGCACAAGCCCCGGCCTCTTCAGCGATTTTCGCCTGTTCGGCGTTCGTGACGTCCATGATCACGCCGCCTTTCAGCATTTCCGCGAGACCAACCTTCAGGCGAAATTCCTTGCTCGTAAACTGCAGCATCTTCTCTCCTGTTGTGATCGGGCGGGAGCAGAGATTAAAAAACCTCTTCCAATACCAAGCCCGTGATCTAGCATAGCTAAATTGCCCCCCTATCTGCAAGAACAGGAAACGACCCTTGCCAGCCTTGCGTCTCAATAAATCCTTTGTTTTTACGGTCGTTTTTGTCGCGGCTTTGGTTTTGCGGCTGATTTTCGTCTTCCAGTGGGACGTCACTCCCTACGGCGCTAAACCGGTGCTGGATGCCCAAGTCTACGACAATTGGGCTCAAGCCATCGCGCAAGGCCATTTTTTGCGAGCCAAGGCGTTTTACGGCTCGCCCCTTTTCCCTTATATCCTCGGCCTGCTTTATGCCGCCTTCGGACATGACCTTTTGATCTGCGGCGTGCTCAATTCAATGCTGGGCGCCTGCACGGCCGTGGTCCTTAGTGGCATCACTCTCGAGTGCTTTGGCCTGACGGCGGCCCTCGTCACGGGGCTCCTGGCTTCGTTTTATATGCCCGCCATTTTTTACACCGCACCGGTCATGAAGGAGCCTTTGGCGCTATTTTTGCTCGCGGTCTATTTGCAGCACGCCCTGCGGCTGATGAAGGACAATCGCCTGCGCGATTACATCTGGTGCGGCGTCTCAATCGGTTTATGCGCTCTCGTGCGCGGCAACAGCCTGCTGATGGCGCCTGTCATCCTGCTGCTGGCCTTCGGCAAATGGCGCCGGGCTTCCTTGCGGCCTTTGGTCACCTTCATCGGCGTTCTTGTTTTATGCATTTTGCCTGCGACCCTGCACAACGCCATCGTCAGCCACGATTTTGTCCCAATCAACTATGCTTATGGCTTCAATCTATACATCGGCAACTCGGCGACCGCGAACGGCACGAACGCTTATCCGCCCGAAATCTCCTCCGATCCTGTTCAGGAGGAATTTGCCACTGTTTGGGAAGCCCGAGCCGCCCTTGGGCGCGATGTCAAACCGTCCGAGGTATCGTCTTACTGGAGCGGCCGCGCTCTCGACTTCATTCTGCATAATCCTGTGGCGGACCTCCTTCTCCTCAGGAACAAGGCGCTGGCCTTCTGGAACGCTACCGACGCCTTCGACAATTATGACATCGGGTTTATACGCAAGAACTTCGACACGCTTGTGACTCTGCCGCTGCCCAGCTTTTGGCTTGTCCTGAGCTTGGCGGTCTTCGGTGCTTTTGCCGCTTGGGTCGAATGTCAGGAGACCGTCGCGCTTCTCGTTGTGTTTGCTTTTGCCTATATGGCGTCGGTTCTTATGTTTTACGTGACAGACCGATACCGGTTGCCTGTCATCACGTTTCTTCTACCGCTGGCCGGAGCCGCCTTGCCTTATGGCTGGCGTTTAGTCCGCGGCCCCGACCGGCGGCGGCTAGGCGCCGCCGCCGTTCTGACAGCGGCAAGCTTGTTGATCACCTTCCAGCCTTTCCCGGGGGCCGTCGATTTGACGGGATTTGACTGGGGCGTCCTCAGTACGATCTATGCGGATAGCGGCCGCGACGAGGAAGCGCTGGATGCCCTGCGGCGGGCATATGCAATATCGCCGACAGACGCAGGAGCGCAGGCTTATGTGCGAGCCGCCATGATCGAGGAGAGATTGGGGCGCGAGGCGGAGGCCGAAAAGTTTCTCAAAATGGCAACGACGTATTATCCCACTAACGGTGTTGTGGAATATAACTATGGACGGTTTCTGGCAGCGCAGGGCAATATTAAGGAGGCTTTGGCGGCCTTTATCCGGGCCCGTAATCTGACACCCAGTTATGCGCTCACTTACTATGCACTGGCAAAAGTTTACGAACGCCTCGGCGACCGCGCCCACGCGCTTGAATCCGTCTGGCACGGGCTGGCGGTCGATCCGGCGGATCCCTTACTGCATGAAACGCTCGAACATCTGCAAAAGACGTGAGCAGCGTTGACAGGCGCAACCCGTTGTATGGTAAACCCCTTTTCAATTCATCGGCTTGCCCTATACTGGGGTCAGGCGCCCCCTTTCTAATCGCATGAGACTTCAATGCCCAAAATCAAAGTGAAAAACCCGCTCGTAGAAATGGACGGCGATGAGATGACCAGGATCATTTGGCAAATGATCAAGGACTGGCTTATCCTTCCGTATCTCGATGTGGAGCTAAAGTATTTTGACCTTGGCATTCAGGAGCGCGATAAGACCGACGATAAGGTGACGGTCGCAGCGGCCGAGGCGATCAAAACTTTCGGCGTTGGCGTTAAATGCGCCACGATCACGCCTGACGAAGCGCGCGTAAAGGAATTTAACCTCAAGAAAATGTGGAAGTCGCCCAACGGCACGATCCGCAATATCCTGAACGGCACTGTTTTCCGTGAGCCGATCTTGATCGGCAATGTTCCGCACTACATCCCGCACTGGAAGAAGCCAATCGTCATTGCCCGCCACGCTTTTGGCGATCAATACCGTGCCACCGACTTCAGGGTGCCAGGACCCGGCACTCTGACGGTTTCTTTCCAACCTGCGGATGGCAGCTCGCCCATTACGCATGAGGTGCATAAATTCCCGGGCGCCGGCGTGGCTCTTGCGATGTACAATGAGGATGAATCCATCAAAGGGTTCGCGCATGCGTGCTTTAATTACGCGCTATCCCGCCGCTATCCTATGTATCTGTCAACAAAGAACACGATCCTAAAAGCCTATGATGGGCGATTTAAGGACATATTTGCCGAAATCTTCGAGGCCGAATACAAGGATAAATTCAGGGCCGACAATTTGTTTTACGAGCACCGGCTTATCGACGATATGGTCGCGCAATCCGTGCGCGATGAGGGCGGTTTCCTATGGGCCTGCAAGAACTATGATGGCGATGTGCAGTCGGATATCGTCGCTCAAGGCTTTGGTTCGCTTGGCCTCATGACTTCGGTTCTCTTATCGCCGGACGGTAAATACATCGAAACCGAAGCGGCGCACGGAACTGTGACTCGCCATTATCG
>JALYJG010000209.1 GCA_030775365.1 Pseudomonadota bacterium | reverse complement strand
AAGCTATGGACCGAACTTAGAACGCCCGAACGCACTAGGAACGTTCCTATCAGTGAGAGTGAAAAAGTAATGATCGCGAGCAAAATTGCCCAGGCCTTCAACGCGTCCCGCCTTTCGACGATGACCGCGCAATGGAGCAGGGCTGTGCCAGCCAGCCAGGGGATCAGCGAAGCGTTCTCGACAGGATCCCAAAACCACCAGCCGCCCCACCCTAACGTGTAATAGGCCCACCAAGAGCCCATCGCGATGCCCAGCGTTAGAAAACACCAAGCGGCGAGCGTCCAGGGACGAACCCACCGGGCCCAGGCCGCGTCAACGCGGCCCTCCAGCAAGGCTGCGATAGCGAAGGAAAAGGCCATCGAAAATCCGACATAGCCCATGTAAAGAAACGGCGGATGAAAGGCCAGGCCCGGGTCCTGCAGCAGAGGATTGAGACCTTCACCGTTAAGGGGCGGGGGGTCCAGCCGCAGGAACGGGTTGGAGGTCAGCAGAATGAAAAGCAAAAAGCCGGTTGACACAATAGCCTGAACAGCAAGTGCCCGGGCCTGCAAGGCCAAAGGTAGGTTTTTACCGAACACGGATAGGGCGAGGCCGTAGATCGCAAGAATAAAAACCCAGAGCAGCATCGAGCCCTCGTGGTTGCCCCATACGCCCGTTATTTTGTAAAGCAGCGGTTTATCCGTGTGGCTGTTTTGCGCCACGTTCAGAACTGAGAAATCGCTCGTGACATAAGCTGCCACAAGCGCGCCGAAAGCCATGGCGATCAGTACGAACTGGGTTTGGGCGGCGATGCGCGCCAAGGACATTAAAGACACTTGCCCCCGAGTCGCACCGATCAGCGGCAGGGTCGCCTGCGCGAGCGCCGTAAACAACGCGAGAATGAGCGCAAAATGGCCGACTTCAGTGATCATGAAGTTGCCCGCCCCCCCCTTTTGCCGCAAGTTCATTGCGATGACGAACTTTGCTTTCTCTGCTTGCCGGCTTTGTCATCACTACATCATTCCCATAGTGAGGCTCGTTATTTAGTGAGGCTCGTTATTGTCAGGATAGTATATAGACAAAAGCGTGGGGAAGTGCGCTGTCCATGGATGAGCCGAAAAACGCCCCTCAAGATATTGCGAACAGGCTTGAGGCTGAACCGCGGCAAGGGCTTTTTAGCCTTGAGGAAGCACGAAAAGCGGCGTCTGGCGGACCGTTCATCACAAGTCCCAAAGGCAAAACAGCTCGCGTTGTCAGACCTCAGTATCAGCTCAGATAATGACCTTACCGGTCTTGGCTTTTGGCACCGCTTTTCGCAACGCGCTCACGCCCGGCAATTCCTTACCCTCAAGCCACTCTAAAAACGCGCCGCCTGCCGCAGATAGATAGCTCAGGCCATGCGTGACCCCGGCCGTGGCCAGTGCCGCCGCCGTGTCGCCACCGCCGGCGACGGACAAGACCTTGCCGCGTTTCGTCAGATCGGCGACGCAGATCGCTACTTCGTTTGTGGCATGATCAAAGGGCGGGACCTCGAAGGCGCCGAGAGGGCCGTTCCAGACGATCGTCTTGCACATGTCGAGGGAGCCCACAATCTCAGCAACGGATTGCGGGCCGATATCGAGGATCATCTCGTCAGCACCTACAGCATTGACGGGCCGCACATGAGTTGCCACGCCTTCTTTAAGCTCCAGTGCTACCACAGCGTCTTTCGGCAGCATGATGTGGCAACCCTTGTCTTGCGCTTTCGCGATGATGGCTTTTGCGGTGTCGAACATGTGTGGTTCGCAAAGCGATTTACCGACGCTTATGCCTTTGGCTGCGAGAAACGTGTTCGCCATGCCGCCGCCGAGGATGAGCAGATCGGTCTTTGTGATCAGATTTTGCAAGAGATCCAGTTTGGTCGAAATCTTTGATCCACCGATGATGGCGGCAACCGGCCGTTCTGGACTGGTGAGGGCCTTGGTGAGGGCTTCGATTTCGGCTTGCATAAGCCGCCCCGCACCTGACGGTAAAAGATGGGCGATGCCTTCTGTGGACGCATGAGCGCGATGGGCGGCTGAGAATGCGTCGTTGACGTAGACTTCGCCAAGCGCGGCCAGATTTTTGGCGAATTCTGGATCGTTGGCTTCCTCGCCCGGGTAAAAACGGGTGTTTTCGAGCACCAGCACCTGGCCAGGCGTCAGCGCATTCACGGCGGCTGCCGCCTTGGATCCGATGCAATCATCGGCAAAGGCTATGGGCTGGCCCCATAACTGCTCGAGGGTTGTTACGACCGGGCGAAGTGTGTATTTGGCGTCGACCTTGCCCTCCGGCCTCCCGAAATGAGACAGGACGACAATCTTAGCGCCGGCCTTGGCCAGATCTTTGATCGTCGGCAACAGGCGCTCGAGGCGCGAGGCATCCGTGACCCGCCCGTCCTTCATGGGCACGTTGAGGTCGGCGCGAAGCAAAACGGTTTTGTTGCGCAACGCAAGATCATCAAGTGTCAGGAAATCGGGCATGGCGACCAGTGTCGGTTAGAGGTGAGATTCCGGTTTAGCAGAGCCTGCGGTTTAGGCAATCCCCGCACGCAACAGATCGTGGATATGTAGAATGCCCACGGGTTTGCCGTCACTAACGACAAAAAGATTCGTGCGCTTCTTTTCGTTAAGAATCTTGAGCGCTTCGGCCGCGAGCGCTTCCGGCGCTATCGCGGTTGGGCGCCGGGTCATCACTTCGGATGCTTTCTTTTGCAAAAGGTCGTTGTGCATGTGTCGGCGCAAATCGCCGTCTGTAATGATGCCCGCAAGCTTGCCTGCGGCATCGACGATGCCGGCGCAGCCAAAACGCTTTTCGGTCATCACGACCAAAACATGCGACATGACGTCATCCTCTTTCACGAGCGGTACGCCTTCGCCACCGTGCATGACCTCGCGCACGCGCAAAAGAATCTTACCCAGTTTGCCGCCCGGATGGAAATTATGAAAATCTTCGGCCGTGAACCCCTTGCACTCGAGCGTGGCCACGGCAAGCGCGTCGCCGAGCGCCAGCATCATTGTCGTGGATGTTGTGGGCGCGAGGCCCATGGGGCAAACTTCGGCCGCGTCCGGTAGGACGAGCGTGACATCGCCCGCATCGCCAAGCGAACTTTGTTGCCGCCGCGTGATAGCGATCAGCGGAATGGAAAAGCGCCGCGTATAGGCGATGATCGCGGCCATCTCGGCCGTCTCACCCGAATTGGAAAGCGCGATGACGACGTCTTCCGCAACAATCATGCCGAGATCGCCGTGGCTCGCCTCGGCCGGGTGAACGAAGAGCGCGGGCGTGCCGGTGGATGCCAGGGTGGCCGCAATCTTACGCGCGACATGGCCGCTTTTGCCCATGCCAGTTACGACGACGCGGCCTTTGCAGGCGAGAAGAAGATGCACGGCTTTGATGAAGGGCGCGCCAAGCTCGCCTGCCAGAGAGGTCAAAGCCGCGCTTTCGGCGATCAACACATGCCGGGCTGAGGCGAGGATGATCTCGTCATTGACTTGGGCCGGCGATAAATTGTGCTTTGTAACGGTCATGGAAGTATTATAGCGACCGGCAAGTCTTATAAACAAGGTAAAAGGCCGCCATAAGCAAGTGGAATTCCGGGGTTTTCAATGCCGCGCAAGGGGTTTATGAAGGCAGATAGACAGGGTTTGGCAGAGCCACCTCACGCGCCTTGCGCATGAGGTG
>JALYJG010000208.1 GCA_030775365.1 Pseudomonadota bacterium | reverse complement strand
CCCAAGGACTTGCAAATTGCCCCGTCCGCCCGTGACAGGGATGTTTTTGAGGTCCTGCAAGGATGCAAGTTTATATTGTGGTGTCTGGGTCACGATATTGTAAGGGACGCCATTGCGGGGATCCAGCCAGAAGGTCGGCGAGGTCTGAAAGCTTCCACTGAGCGAAATGAGAAGGTCCGTCGCTACGTCCCGCTGCGTGATGCCCAACTCCTCGGCCCGCGTCCGATCGACATTGATGCGGAATTCCGGCGCATCGTTGACTTGCTGGATGCGGCTGTCGACGACGCCAGGGATGCGGCGGATTTTATCGAGCAGCATGGCGGCATAAGCCCGATTCTGGTCCACTTTGGTCCCGACCACCTGAATATCGATGGGTGAGGGCAGACCGAAATTCAATATCTGGCTCACGATATCGGCTGGTAGAAACGCGAAGGTCGTTCCCGGAAAGGCTTGCATAAGCGCTGTGCGCAGCTTACGAACATAGCCGGCCGTCGCGCCATGCTCTTCTTTGAGGGCAATAAAGATATCGGCATCCTCCGGTCCTATGGGGGCTGAGTTGCTATAAGAGAGGTTCATGCCGCTGTTGGGCACGCCTATATTGTTGATGACGCTTTCGAGCTCATCGGGCGGAATGACTTTCCGCACCTCGGCCCCAACCTCGTCGCAAAGCGCCGCTGTCTCTTCGACCCGCGTGCCTGTCGGTGCTCTGAGATGCAGCTTGATCTGTCCCGCATCAACGGCGGGGAAGAAATCGGAGCCGAGCCAAGGCACGAGCACGATTAGCGATACGGTAACAAAGGTTAGAAAAAGGGTGACGAAGAGCCGGCGATGCCCCAGCGCCTCTTCAAGCACATCATGGTAGCCGCGGCGAAACCGCTCGAACCAGCGCTCGAAGGCAAATTGAAGCTTCATAAAGCCGCGTGGCGCCCGGCCTTCATGTCTCGCCTCGCTTGCACCGGCCTCGCTTGCGTCCGCCTCACCCGTGCCTTTCTCTGCCCCCTCAACATAGTGCGGCTCATGCGCCCGCAAGAGATATTTCGCCATGGTCGGCACGAGCGTGCGTGACAAAAAATAGGACGCCAGCATTGCAAAAATAACCGCTTCCGCCATGGGAACGAAAAGAAAGCGGGCCACCCCTCTCAGAAAGAACATCGGCACGAAGACAATGCAGATGCACAAGGTCGAAACGAGCGCCGGAATGGCGATTTGCTGGGCGCCGTCAAGGATCGAGGGCAGGACTTCCTTGCCCTGCTCGAGATGCCAATTGATGTTCTCGATCGCGACGGTCGCGTCGTCGACGAGGATGCCGACAGCTAGCGCCATGCCCCCCAGTGTCATGATGTTGATCGTTTGACCAAGGGCCGAGAGCGCTATGATCGAGGCCAGGATCGAGAGCGGTATCGAGACGATGATGATGATCGTGCTGCGCCAGCTGCCAAGAAACAATAAAATCATCATACCTGTCAGAGCGGCCGCAATGACCCCCTCGCGCACGACGCCGCTGATGGCGGCGCGGACGAAGACCGATTGGTCCCCGATCGGATGCAGGTTGAGGCTGTCTGGCAAGCTGGCCCGTATACTTGGCAGCGTTGCCTTGACGCGCTGGATGATGTCGAGGGTCGAGGCGTTCCCAGTTTTGAGTATTGTCATAAGCGCGGCGCGCTGACCGTTGACCCGGACGATATTGGTCTGAGGCGCGAAGCCATCGCGCACATGCGCAACATCGCGCACATAGATGGTGGTGTTGTTGGCGGCCTTGATTGGCAGATCGTTCAATTCCTCGACCGAGGTCGGGCTGGCATTCAGTTTAATGTTATATTCGATGGCGCCAATTTTCTGCGTCCCGGCCGGAATGATGAGGTTTTGGGCCCCCACGGCCTGATTAACCTCCTGGGCAGAAATGCCAAGTGCCTGCATCTTCTGATCATCAAGATCGACTTGGATTTGCCGAACTTTGCCGCCGTAAGGAAAGGGTAGCGCCGCACCCTGAACGGTCGCCAACTGTGTGCGGATAAAATTGTTCCCGGCATCGAACAGTTCCTGCTCGGAAAGCTGTGGGCTCGATAGAGCCAGCTGCATGATCGGCACGCTCGAAGCATTATAACTCAGCACCAATGGCGGGGTCGTCCCGGGGGGCATAGCGCGCAGCAAAGTCTGAGCGATCGCGGTGATCTGGCTCAACGCGACATCGATATTCACGTCGGGCTGAAAGAAGGTTTTGACGACGGCAACACCGGTCAGGGACTGGGACTCGATATGCTCGATATCGTTGACGGTCGTTGTCTGCGCGCGCTCGTAATTGCCCGTAATATAATTGGCCATCTTATCGGGCGGCAGGCCGGAGAAGCTCCATACCGTGCTCACGACCGGGATGCCTATATTCGGGAAAATATCCTTGGGCGTTTCGAGAATCGTCAAGGGTCCGAAGATGAGCAACAACAGCGCCAGGACGACGAATGTGTAAGGGCGCTCCAGCGCAATGCGCACGATCCACATAGCTTTTAGAACTCCGAGGTGAGAGGCGCGGGTCCGCGCGCTGCAATGAGAGGCGAGATTGGAACTCTATAGGCGCTCCCCTGATCGTTTCGAAGCTCGAGGTAAGCCCGCTTTGACAGCCCTGGCGCCTGCCGGAATGATGGGGATCGCCCTGCCATGTCTCGGTCGTGCGAGCGAGCCCTGGTCGTTGCCGAGCACGAGAATTGATTGATACTTTTCGGCCCTTTTCGCCTAGGCTCATAAGACTCGATCTCGAAGCCCTTGAATGGTTTCCTCCGATGGATTCTGAAAAACCGCGCCCCGTCCGGCATGCTGAGATTGCCTTGTGGGTATGGACTGTCTGGATCTGCGCCTTT
The DNA here is from genome assembly GCA_030775365.1 of Pseudomonadota bacterium. Lineage (GTDB taxonomy): Bacteria > Pseudomonadota > Alphaproteobacteria > UBA9219 > UBA9219 > JALYJG01. Next base: position 931 of record JALYJG010000208.1, on the reverse strand, counting down.
GGCGCCTATGATGCCGTTCAAAGCCTGCCTGAAATTGAACCCATCATGGCAAGCCAGCTCCAGGGGCTCGCGACGATTGATCATACGACGTTGCTCGAATCCGTCATAGCCGGCTATGCCTTTCTGGCCTTGACGAGCGTCTGGGTTATTTGGCGAATAGGCGCCGGAAAGAATTGGGCGCGCGCGAGCGTGCTCGTGGGCTTCATCCTTGAAGCCGTTTGGTGCGCCGTTCCGCCCTATGGCGGATACCGGGCTTTCTTTTTGGCCATACCGGATTTCGGGCTGCAGGCTTACGCGCTTTACCTGCTCTATACCGAGCCGGGCGCCAGCTGGTTTAACCAGAAACATGAGCATTAACCTCTGGGCCGGGCGCTTGCCGCCAGCCTCCGCCGAGACTTTTGTAAACCGCCACAAGATCCTGCGCCGTCGCCGCCTCGGCTGCCGTCATTTGGCTCTCGGAGGCATAGAGCGTGCGCTCGGCATCTAAAACTTCCAAAAAGGATGTCAGGCCTTCCTTGTAGCGCTGCCGCGAAATCGCGGCCGCGTGCCGGGTATCGGCCACGGCCTTCTCAAGCGTCTCGGCGTATTCCTGCTGTTTCGTATAAGCCGTAACCGACCTTTCGACATCGGAAAGCGCGGCCATGATGGTTTTCTGATAGGCGGCCATGGCTTCTTGCTGTTGCGCGTTGGCCGCGTCCAGATTGGCGGACAGGGCACCGTAGCTGAGAATAGGCCACAAAACCTGCCCGCCGGCCGCCCAAGATTTACTGGCCGTCGTCAGCAATTGCCCGGCATTTGTGTTCAAGAGACCGAAAAAGCCGGTCAGCGAAAGATCGGGGAAAAATTTGGCGACGGCCACGCCCTGCTGCGCGGTCGCCGCGGCAAGCTTCCGTTCAGCCTCACGAATGTCCGGCCGATTGACGATCACGAC